>DATIKP010000054.1 GCA_035477455.1 Atribacteraceae bacterium | reverse complement strand
TCATGGTTGAGGGAGAAACTCATAATTGTGATGTGCGAAAGTTGAGTTAGAAATCAAATATCAAATAGGCATAGGCCGATGCTCTTGCAGGGGAAATTTTAGGGAAAAAACAAAAGTCAGGTTGGATTTATGGCTCTATGAAAGACTTTGGAGCGGAAAACGGGATTTGAACCCGCGACCCTCGGCTTGGGAAGCCGATGCTCTACCACTGAGCTATTTCCGCTCCATGGTTTTATCATAAAATTATTCAGGGATTTTTTCAAGGGTATCCATCAATATTTTTCTCATACTTTTTAGAAAGCGATCTGAAATTAAGCTTGCACGTTTATTCAGACCACCCTTTCCCGGGATGCAGGAAACCGTTCACACATCTCCAACGGTTTCTGAGGTTAAACAGCCGGTGCCCGCGACAGCTTTGAACATGAAAATGAGGATGGGATTTACAAAGGGGGCAGCAACCTTACTAAACAGTGCTCAATCAGACTGATTTCTGAAAAGGAAGTTCCCGGAACTCGGCCGGTTACCGGATTTTCCGTAGTCAGCCTGTCGGCGGATAGGCTTTTGGTTCCGGATGTCCGTACCCGAACCTGATGAAAAAGAGCATCTAGAGCTTGGCCTCTGTCCCAGCCCTGCTCTTAATATCATGCGGAGTCAAGAAACGAAGCGGGCCAAGGTCAAGCGCGAGAAACGGGATATAGAAGCTGATTATTATCGGACTCAGGCTGCCCTACTTCGTTCGCTGGTCCGGTTGCTGACCGGGAAGAAAGAGCGGTGGGGTCACCAACTCTTTGGGTTCGATCATGGCCTCATGGTCCTGATAGCCGAAGCGCCTAACGATCCGGTTAAAGATCCGTTCGGCGGCCAGACCGTCTCCGAACAGCCAGAGAGGTCTTCGGTCAACATCAGGACGGGAGAGAATCCGGGAAGCTTCCCTGACAATGACGTTCCGGTCGGTCCCCACCAGACTTCCCCACCCGGCTTCCAAGATTTCCGGCCGCTCGGTCCGGTTTCGGGTAATCAGTACTGGGACACCCAGCGAGGGAGCTTCTTCCTGAAGCCCTCCTGAATCACTAATGGCCAACCGGGAGACGGATAGCAGTTTGATGAAATCAGAATATGCCAGAGAATCGACTAAAAAAATACCAGGCGTGCCGGCCAAAACCGAACTGACCTGTTCCCTGATCAAGGGATTGGGATGCAGGGTGAAAACAAAACGGTAATCCGGGAAACGCCAAGTCAAGTCCCGAAGAGCCAGGGAAATTTCCCGAATGCCTCCCTCCCAATTTTCCCGGCGATGGGCGGTTATCGTTACGAGGTTTCTGCTCCCAGGAGATTTGAGTAAATCTCGAATCAGTTTATTTCGAATCTGGCCACACGTTTTCAAAATATGCTGTAAAGCATCGACCACGGTATTCCCGGTCACTGAAATACGTTCCGAGGCGATGCCTTCGTCCAACAGGTGACGGCAAGCCCGATCGGTTGGGGCAAAATGCTCATCGGTTAAGCGGGCGATAAGGGTTCGGTTGGTTTCTTCCGGAAAGGGGTTAGATGGGTCAAAGGTACGAAGTCCGGCCTCCACGTGGGCGACCGGGACCCGACGGTAGAAAGACGCCAAAGCCCCACACAGGGCACTCGAGGTATCTCCCTGTACAAAAGTCATACAAGGCGATTCCCGATCGAACAATTCATCCAGACAGTGCAATATCCGGGCGCTCAAATGGGCCAGAGTCTGACCCGGACGCATCACCCGGCAGTTGTAGCTTGGGGAGATATTAAATAATGAGAGAAAACTTTGCGCCAACTCCCGATGCTGGCCGGTATTGACTACAATGACCCCGAAATGCTGACTGGACTGAAACCGCCGGATTACCGGAGCCAACTTGACCACTTCCGGCCGGGTGCCCAGAATGAAAAATATCTTATCCTTCGTCAAGGGAACGGTCATTCCGGGAAAGCTCGGTCAAACCGAGGTTTTTCCCCCATCGCCAGAGCAAAACGAAGAGAGCCAGAAAAAGTAACAGAGAATAGGTGCTCGACGTGAGAAATCGGTCAATCAGAATCGCCACCAAGCCGAATGCGGCGCTGATGCCATAAACGGTCAGCACTACTCGGGTTTGGCTGTAACCTCGTTCGAGCAATCGATGGTGCAGGTGTCCCCGGTCGGGAAACATGATCGGCAGTCCATTGCGCTTCCGCCGGATGATGGCAAACAGGGTGTCGGAGATGGGAACCCCGAGTACCAGGATGGGTGCAGCCAGGGTAAAAGTCGCGGCGCTTTTCACCGCCCCCTGGACGGAGATCAGGGCTAATACCGATCCGAGGAGCAGCGCCCCCCCGTCACCCAGAAAGACTTTAGCCGGCGGGAAATTGAAGGGGAGAAATCCGAGAACGGAAAAGAGAAAAACAAAGGAAATCAGGGCCGGTTCCAACCGTCCTTCCTGCCAGGCGATAATACCCAGGGTCAGGGCGGCGATCGAAGCGATTCCACCGGAGAGCCCGTCCATACCGTCAATCAAGTTCAAGGCGTTGATGATGCCGATAAACCACAAAACAGTCAATGGGTAACCCCAAATCCCCAGATACAGGATATTGTCCCAGGGAAGAGTAAAAAACTGAATGAGAGCTCCTCCGTTCATCAAGCACAGCACGCCGGCCAGTTGCCCGCCCAGCTTCAGATAAGGGGATAGAGTCCGGAGGTCGTCGAGAAAGCCCGTGGCAAAGATGAGAACCAACCCGGCGATCTGGATACCGGGAAAGCTGAATCCGACCACTGAGGAAGCGAGCGAAGAGGATATCAGGAATGAGGCGAAGACCGCCAGTCCGCCCAACCGGGAAATCGGCCGCCGGTGAATCTTTCTCTTGCCGTCCGGCAGGTCGTATTGCTTCACTCGCTGGCAGTAAAAGATCACCAAGGGGGTCAGTCCAGCGGTCAGGCAAAACGCCAGAATAAAAAACAGGTAGACGAAAGACATTCAAAGCGCCTCCCCCGAAAACAGACACATCTCAATTCCTGCTTCACTCAAAAGAGAGTCACCAAAAGGATCCGGATAAGAGTTCTGGTAAACGATCCGGATGACGCCAGAATTGATGATCATTTTGGCGCATAAAACACAGGGTTTATGCGTACAGTACAGGATCGCACCCCGGGTACCCACTCCATGGAGCGCCGCCTGAATGATGACGTTTTGTTCAGCATGAAGCCCCCGGCACAATTCCTGGCGGACTCCGGAGGGCACGTTATCCATGGAACGCAGACAGGTTTCCGCGGTACAGTGGGAAAGCAACGCCGGCGCCCCGTTGTAACCGGTCGCCAGGATCCGCTTGTCCTTGACTAGGACCGATCCCACCTGCCGGCGAACACAGGTGGAGCGGCTGCTCACCAACTGGGCAATGGCCATAAAATATTCATCCCATTCCGGACGCCTCACCTGCCGCAGCTCCTTTCCGTATTTCCCGATGCCCGATCATCGTTGCCCGGGGTTGCCCGGTTAAGTCGGTTATCGTTCGTCGAAATTCGAGAACCAGATCCTGGCTCAGCATCTCCTGGAGCATCACCGCCTGGCCAGGGGCATGCTCAATCACCATGATACCATCTTTTTCTAAAAAATCCCGCCCTTCATCAAGGATTCTCCTGATGACTTCCAGGCCGTCCGGCCCGCCGATCAAAGCCTGTTTCGGTTCATAGAATCGGACTCCGTCGGGAAGGGTTTCCCATTCATCTTCGCGAATATACGGCGGATTACTGAGTACAAGATCGAAGCTGGCCCGGCGTTGGTTTCGAAACACTTCAAAAAGGTCTGAAACCAAAAATTGGGTTCTGGCTTCGATACCCAGTTGACGGGCATTTTGTCGGGCCAGCCGGATGGCCTCTTCCGAGATATCCACCCCCAAGGCCATCAACCGGGGTATCCAGAAAGCACAAGCACAGGCAATCGTCCCGGAACCGCAGCATAGATCAAGCAATCGGACTTTTCCCCGAGAAGGCGCGCTTTGCGCCCAACTGATAACTTCTTCAACCCAGGACTCAGTGTCTAAGCGGGGGATAAATACCCCTTCCCGAACACTTAGGGGACAGGACATGAATTCCCATGTCCCAATTACATACTGTAAAGGGATGCCCCTGCTTCGCCCGGTCAACATTCGTTTGAAGACTTGGCCGGATTCGGAGCTAAAGGGTTGATCCCAATAGAGGTGGAGCCGTGTCGGTTCGATGTTTAAGATTGCGGATAAAAGCCAGCGGGTTTCCCGGGAAGGGTGAGGAATTCCACACTCCTTCAGTAAGCGGACCCCCGAGCGCCAGGCGTCCCGCACCAACTGTTTCATTTACATCACTCGCGCCAGTGCCCGCAGTTTTTCTTCGTTGGCCAGGGAGTCGATAATCTCATCGAGATCCCCTTCCAGGACAGCTTCCAAACGGTACAAAGTAAGGTTGATCCGGTGATCGGTAACCCGGTTCTGAGGAAAGTTATAGGTGCGGATCCGTTCACTTCGCTCTCCGGTCCCGATCTGAATTTTTCGCTCACGATCAATTTCGTCTTTTTGTTTTTTGAGCTCCAGATCCTGAAGGCGGGCTCGGAGGATACGAAGCGCCTTGGCTTTATTCTTATGCTGAGACTTCTCGTCCTGGCAGGTCACCACCAGTCCGGATGGCACATGAGTTACCCGAACAGCGGAATCGGTAGTATTGACACTTTGACCGCCCGGTCCGGATGACCGGTAAACATCAAACCGGACGTCCTCGGCCTTGATATCCGCCGCTACTTCATCCGCTTCGGCTAGCACCGCCACCGTTGCCGTCGAGGTGTGAATCCGCCCCCCGGCTTCGGTAAGCGGTACTCGTTGGACCCGGTGAGCGCCGCTTTCATATTTAAAGCGACTGAAGGCCCCTTTTCCCTCCACAGCGAAAATAGCTTCTTTGAACCCACCCAGTTCAGTCGGATTCGAACTCATTAATTCGACCTTCCAACCTTTGCTTTCCGCGTATCGCGAATACATGCGGAAAAGGTCTCCGGAGAAAAGACCGGCTTCCTCACCTCCGGTTCCGGCCCGGATTTCCACCAGAATGTCTTTGTCATCCCGCTGATCCCGGGGAACGAGGAGTTCTTTGATTCCTTCTTCTGCATCTTGGAGTTGTTTAGACAACACTGTGATTTCCTCTTCCAGGAGCATCCGCAAATCGGGATCATTTTCCGATTTAAGAAGGTTTTTGTCTTCGGTCAATTTCCCTTCTATGAACTGGTATTGCTCATAGGCTTGGACAACCGCTTCCAACTCAGACAAAGCCCGGGCCGTTCTCTGGTATCTATGGAATTCAAACGCCACCTCCGGATCGACCATCTCTTTGGACAGACCCCGGTACCGTTCAAGCATTTCTTCGACTTTAGCTCTCCACATGATCACATTTCCCCTGCACGCTTTCCCGCAGGGCGGTCATCGCGACTTCAAGTTGTTTTTCATCGGGTTCCTTCGTAGTGATTTTTTGAAGGAGAAGTCCGGGAAGAGCCAACACATAAGCAAAAGCATTATTTTGATGGCGGGCAAGAAGTTTGATCACTTCGTAGGCCAGCCCCGCCACCAGGGGAATGACGATGATCCGGGAAACGACTCTCATAATAAGCCCCGGCCGTCCCAAAAGGGAAAATATGAAAATACTGATCACCATGACCACGATCAACCAGTTTGTCCCACAGCGGGGATGGGCGGTCTGGTAGTTCCGGACGGAATCCAGCGTAACCTCGTCACCGTTTTCGAACGAATAGATCGTTTTGTGCTCTGCTCCGTGATATTCGAAAACCCTGCGGATATCTTTGAGCAAGGACATGAACAACAAATACAGGATAAAGATGCCAATCCGGATCAGCCCCTCCAAAAGGTTGAACAATACCAATGACTGTATCCGGTTGCCGACCAAGCCGGTCAGAAATGCCGGCAGGACTATGAACAAGCCGACGAACAAGCCGAAAGCCAGAAGCATAGCCAGGGTCATGTCCGTTCCCGACATTTTCTCGTTCTCCTCTTCCAGAGCCATCGTCGCCGAATAGGATAAGGCCCGGAAGCCAATCACGAGGGAATCGACGAGGTTGACCACGCCACGGATGATGGGAAGTCCAAGCAACTTGTGTTTTTTGACGAGGGGAATCTGGTCTTTGACACTGGTAATAATTTCACCGTTCGGGCGGCGTACGGATATAGCAATCCGCCAGGGGCTGCGCATCATGACCCCTTCGATCACCGCCTGACCGCCAACATTGGGGCAGGGTTTGCGGTTCATGACAACCTCCTGATCCAGGGGTGACGACACCCCTTCTCTCCTTCCGGACACGGACCATGCACGCAAGGAGGGCCCGCTTCCTGAAAGACGGCAGGGGCCAGTTTTTCGACTATTTCGAGAATGAGTAGACACACTTCCTGGATTTCCCATTGCGCACGCCGGCATAATCGCACGCGAAAGATGTGTAAAAGCTCGCGGGCGTTGACCGTCATCACCAAACTGGTGGTCACCGCCTGGGGCAGGATAAGGCGGGCATCTTCCCGGGGAATATTCAGGCCGATCAGCTTCTGGTATGTATTGGTCAACGTCTGGCAGGCCTCGCTAAACAACGCTGAAGCTTGAGGATCTAGCGTTATGCTCGAGGGCATAATGAACGCTGGAGGGTCAAGGCGGACATAACGCTGGCTTTGCTGAGAAAAAGATGCCAGCCGGTGTCTGACCAGTTGATGAGAAGCAGTCCGGGAGATTCCCTCCACAGAAAAAGTGAAACAGGCGTGTTCCAGAACTGATTCATGGCCTCTTTTGACCAATTCCCTGATTAGCCGCTGTTGCGCCATTTTCCCGAGTGACGCTTTTGCGGCGGTGCCGTAACAGGTGCGAGCCGCTTGGGCAATAATATTTTCCGGATCCGGGGTGTGAGCGATCAGAGTCACATTCATAGCTGGCGTCTGTCCTCCTCCCGGAGTTATGCTTCAGGGGCACCGGGACTTGGTGATCAGTAATTGTCCCCGTATTTGGCTCGGAATTTTTCCACTCGTCCCGTGGTATCCAAAAGTCTCTTTTGCCCGGTAAAAAACGGGTGGCATTGAGCACAGATCTCTATCTTGATTTCCGGGGACTTGGTGGATTTCGTAGTAAAGGTATTCCCACAGGCACAGCTGATCTTGGTTTCCTGATAAACGGGATGAATTCCGGATTTCATCGTGGTTGTCACCTCTTTGAGCGATTTCAAGCGCGGCGCATTATAGCACAGAACACTTCCCCTGTCAAAATCAGCGGGAGGTCCTGATGACCTGATCGATAGCTTTGAAGAACTCACGGTTGGATTTGGTGTTGCGCATGCGGTCGATGACCATCTGAACCCCTTCCTGAGGTTCGACGTTAGCCAGTAGCTTCCTGAGCATCCAGATCCGATCGAGGTCTTCCTTTTTCAGTAATAACTCCTCACGGCGAGTTCCGGAGCGGTGGATATCAATAGCCGGAAAAATCCTGATTTCGGACAGGGCCCGACTGAGATGAAGCTCCATATTGCCCGTTCCCTTAAACTCCTCATAGATGACTTCGTCCATGCGGGAACCGGTATCGATCAAAGCTGTAGCCAAAATAGTCAGACTTCCTCCTTCTTCGATATTCCGGGCGGCTCCGAAAAAGCGCTTCGGCCAGTGCAAAGCAGAAGAATCTATGCCCCCCGATAGGGTCTTTCCGGTATTCGGAACTACGAGGTTGTTCGCCCGGGCTAAACGGGTGATACTGTCCAGAAGGATCACGACATCCTTACCTTCCTCCACCAGCCGTTTCGCGCGCTCCAAGGTCAAATCGGCTACCCGGATGTGGTTGTCCGGTTTCTGGTCAAAGGTGGAGGCGATCACGCTGCCCCTGACCGAACGTTCCATATGGGTCACTTCTTCCGGTCGTTCATCGACCAGGAGTACAATCAAGACTGCTTCGGGATGGTTGTGAGTAATCCCGTTGGCGATTTTTTCCAAAAGAATAGTTTTTCCGGCTTTGGGCGGAGAAACGATCAGACCGCGCTGACCCATTCCCAAGGGAGAGAAAATATCGATGATTCGGGTGGATATTTCATCGGATATAGTTTCCAGGATGAATTGTTCATTGGGAAAGATCGGTGTCAGATTTTCGAACAACGGTCGCTTTTTTGCCTGTTCCGGATCCTCGTCATTGATAGCCTCGATTCTCAGGAGGGCATAGTAGCGTTCTCCTTCCTTTGGGGGGCGGATCTGTCCAGCGACTTTGTCACCGCTTGAGAGGGCGAATCGTTTGATTTGGGAAGGAGAAACGTAAACGTCGTTCTCGCAGGGGGTAAAATCATCAGACGTCCGTAAAAAACCGTAACCGTCCGTCGTGATTTCCAAAACACCTTCGCTGAAAATATACCCCTTTGATTCAGTCGCTTTTCTCAATATCTCATAAATCAACTCGTTTTTTCGCTTCCGACTGGACGAGGTGATACCCAACCGCTGGGAAATATCGTTGAGCTCAGTATTTGTCTTGCTTTTCAGGTCGGCCAGGGAATACTGAAGTTCCGTTTTCCTTCTTTCACCTTCCTTTTCTTCAGGATAGATTTCTACTTGGTTATTATCGTTGATCAATGCAACCTCCTCCTGTTCATTAATTTTTCAAAAAACGCTTGGCTAGATCTACATGCTCCGGTAAATCGACATCAAAACCCATCTCCGGGTAGGGAGTAATTATGGCTAAGCCCTTCATTCCCAGGATATTTTCCACCCGTTTTTCTATGTTTTTCACGCTCAGCCGCTTCAGAAGGTATTTCAATATGACAACGATTCCCAAGAGACGGGCAATGGCCAGGGGGCTTTTCCTCGTACGAATGACCCGCATGATCCAATCCTTTCGTCTTTCCACGACGGAAGGATTAATTAAGAAAAGGTTTCCTCCACTAAAGCACCCTTCCTTCAGGCAAACGAACGTTCTCTTTGTCCGGGAGAACTTTTTTTGATAGACCTCTTTTCGAACAATCGGGTAGTAAAAATCTGCCCGGGTTTTTTCGCAGCGGAAAAGGAAGTCTTCAATCATTTCACCTTTGACCAACGGAATATCGCTGGTCAGGACTAAAACGTTTTCCTGAGTCTGTAAACGTTTGAGACCATTCAGAGTGCTCTCGAAAGGGGTATAACCAGGAGGGACAACGTCTTCGACCAGCGCGCCGATTCTGGTTTTGAACTCCTTGACCGGTCCCACGACAACGATCCGCTCGATTGAGGATACAGCTTTGAGGGCTTCTATCACATACTCTACCATAAACTGTTCCTGAATAACAAGTAGAGCACGGTTGCCCACCCCGAATTTTGTAATATTTTCTTGTTCTTCTCCCTCTCCGGCCAAAATGATCGCATCAGGCATATAAATTGTCCCCTTTTTCAATCGATGGTGTTTTTCGGTTCGCTTTCGGGCAGGCGAGTGGAGACCGGTAGCGCTTGAAAACCTCTATTACGCAAGCTCTCTGCGATTTCCTGAGCTTGTTCATCGTTTCCAGCCACGCCGACCAGCGTACTTCCGCTTCCGCTCATAAAGGCATGGTGACAGCCTTCATCGATCATGATCTGTTTTAAAGTCAAAAGCGCCGGATAATGAGAAAAGACCACGTCTTCAAAGTCATTCCGGATAAGTTCAAGAATGTTGGGGGAACCTCCGGCATTCAAGAGGGCATGCACCTCAGTAGGCAAACCGCCGGGGTGCGGGTATTGCCGATTCCGACGATCCCATTCTCGATATGCCCATTTAGTCGGTACGCCGAATTCGGGAAACGCAAGCACTAAAAAGCGTTCCGGGCCAGGATGGACGGGAGACAACTTTTCACCGCGTCCCTGCATCCGGGCAACCGAATATCCACTGGCGAAAAAAGGAACATCGGAACCCAAGGTGGAGGCATGCTCGGATAGATCGGATAATGCGTACTGGGAAGGGTAAAACCTGCTAAATACACACAAGAGACCAGCCACGTTGCTGCTCCCTCCGCCGAGTCCGCCACAGGGTGGAATCGATTTTCTGATCCTAATCGAAAAGTGCTGCCGGCGGAGAATGGGGTTCCTCTCCCGCAAACCGTTCAGTGCCCGGATCAATAGGCTGTTCTTTCCAGTTGGAATCTTGTAATTACAAATAATCCGGTCAACGGAATCGCTAGGGGAAATTTCGATTTCGTCATGAAGCGAGATTAACTGAACCAGCGAATCGATATCATGATACCCGTCGCTGCGCAGGCCCAGAATGTGTAAATACCAGTTGATTTTGGCATACGACCGAAATCGGACAACCGGTGTATCATTCATCCCCGGCTCCGGAAAATCTTCGGGATTCCAAGGGGAAAGGTTGCGATCCGCCGCGTCGGGGAAAACCATCATTTGGTTCGGATAATTCTTGCGCATGATGGAAAAGCGCATTGCGATCTTCTAGACACAACGTCATATTCTTCTGGAAAACTGTTGAGTGACTGGAAGGTCACTCCATTCAACATGTCCAACACCCAATGAAAATGGCTGCGCTCACCCCGTACATACATAAGGGTTTGACCGTTCCCACTACCCGTTGTCCCGGTAACATCAAGACAGGTTTTTACTTCGCGGGCACAGGCTTTGGCCGGGTCGACGATCCTGATTCGTGAATCCGCTGCCTCCTCAAAAAAGGCGGTGATCAAGGAAAAATGCGTACAGCCCATAATTACCGTATCGGCTCCCTGGGAGCGGAGCGATTCTAGTTCCCGACTGACTTGGGAAAACCAGGAAGGTGTATGATATTCTCCCCGCTCGACCGCTTCAATGAATTCGGGCCAAGCTTTTTCGATCACCCGGAGGTTCCGACCGACGCGTTCGATGAGCCGCCGGAACATGCCGCTTTTGACCGTCGCATTGGTCGCCAGAACGGCGATGGTCCTGGTTTGCGTAATGGCAATCGCTTCATTCACTCCTGGCTCAACGATACCGATCACTGGTACCGGAATCTCTCGGTTAAGGAACGGCAGGCAAGTCGCACTCACTGACCCGCAAGCCGTTACTACCAGCTTAGTGGAGAACTCATCCAGAAAAAAGGAGAAAAAAGGTCGGATGATGCACAGCAGTTCTTCAGTGGTTTTTTCTCCATAAGGAAAGTATTTTGGATCGGCGATGTAGACGATGTCTTCCTGAGGGAGAAGGTCGCGCAGGGCGGTTACTACGCTCAGCCCCCCGATCCCGGAATCGATGACGCCAATCGGGCCGGTCATCGTTCCCATGCCGTCCTCCGGAGGTTTTTATGGCGGGCGCGGTACTCGCCCGCCGCCTGAAGAAAGCCATGAAACAAGGGATGGGGTCGGTTTGGGCGGGACTTGAATTCCGGATGAAACTGGACTCCAACAAACCAGGGGTGGTTTTCAAGTTCAATAATTTCCACCACTTCAAATTCCGGGTTGAAACCGGCCATAACCATTCCCGCCCGTTCGAGGGTCGTCATATAGTTCGAATTGAATTCATAGCGGTGGCGGTGGCGTTCGAGAATCTCGTCGGCTTGAAACATGTCTCGACTGTGAGAAGCGGACAGAAGACAGCGGTAATTCCCCAGCCTCATGGTTCCTCCCATGGCGGCGAGCTTTCGCTGTGAGGGCAAAAGATCGATGACTGGAAAGGCGGTTTGAGGGGCGAACTCGGTCGAGTGGGCTCCGTTGAGACCAGCACAATTCTGAGAGAATTCGATTACCGCCACCTGCATGCCCAGACATATCCCAAAATAGGGAATCTCTTTTTCCCGAGCGAAGCGAGCCGCCTTGATTTTGCCTTCGATCCCCCGATGTCCGAAGCCGCCCGGCACCAGAATGCCATCCAAGTCGGCGAAATATTCCTCCGGATTGCTGCTGGAAATTTTTTCCGCCTCAAGGGCTCGGATTGCAACTCGAAGTCCCTGAAGTCCCCCACTGTGTCGAAGCGCTTCACAAATGCTCAAATAGGCGTCTTTAGAATCGATGTATTTTCCGATCAACCCGATGGTCACCATTCCGTCAGGATGGTTCATGCGCTCGACAATCCGTTGCCATTCAGAGAGATCAACTACTCCACCGCTGAGACCCATCTTGCTCAAAATCAGGTTGCCTACTCCCTTGTTCTCGAGAATCAGGGGGACTTCGTAAATAGAATCGGCATCGATGACCGGAATAACCGCTTCCTGTTCAATATCACAAAACAGAGCGATTTTGGATACGACTTCGCGGGTGATTGTCCGCGAGGAACGACAGATGATCACGTCCGGTTGGATTCCAATACTTCGCAACTCCTTGACGCTGTGCTGAGTCGGTTTTGACTTAAGTTCTCCGGCGGCTTCGAGGAAGGGAATCAGTGTTACGTGAACGTATAAACAGTTATTTCGCCCAATATCATTTTTGATTTGCCGTATAGCTTCCAGAAAGGGCAGGCTTTCGATGTCGCCTACCGTCCCGCCGATCTCTACGATGGATATTTCGGCCTTGGATTCTTCCCGTAAACAGAAAATTTCTTCTTTG
>DATIKP010000053.1 GCA_035477455.1 Atribacteraceae bacterium | reverse complement strand
CAGGCGAGATGCCGATGTTCAACACAGCATCCTCCTGATTGAAGAGATCTTCCAGCCCGGTGAAGTCAAGATCATAGAATTGGAGAGAGGAGTGAAGAAGGGCGATGGAACTGTGGTACACCCAGGATTACATCGAAAACTACCAAATGAGTCTCAAGGTCAGGGAAACCATCTATAGAGGACGGTCTCCCTACCAGGAAATCGCGGTTGTCAGGACGGAACTCTACGGTAACCTGCTCCTATTGGACGGCATAGCCCAGACATCGGAAAAGGACGAGTTCATGTATCACGAAATGCTGGTACACCCGGCCATGCTCACCCATCCGGACCCGCAGCGGGTCCTGGTCATCGGGGGAGGAGACGGGGGAGCTGCCCGGGAGGTTCTTCGCCATCCGGTACGCTCGGTAGTCATGGTGGAGATCGACGGTGAAGTGATCGAAGTCAGCCGGCGACACTTACCCGCCCTGGGGAACTGGGATGATGCCCGGTTAAAGGTCCTCGTCGAAGATGGAATCGCCTATATGACCAACGCCCGGGAGGAATTCGACTGCATCATTCTGGATTCGACCGACCCGCTCCCGCAGGGTCCGGCAGAAGGGCTTTTTACCCGGGAATTTTATCAAAACGCCTTCACTCGCCTCTCCCCGGAGGGGACCCTGGTCTCCCAGATCGAGCCGCCCTTTTTCCACCCGGACTCGGTATCTACCCTGTGGGACTACCTGTCTATGTTTCCCGTCGTAAAGCTCTTCTGGGGAATGGTGCCGATTTATCCGGGCGGGGTATGGACCTATATCATCGCCTCCAAGCGCAACGACCCGGAGAAGGTCAGTAGACCACTGCCCTTTCCCACCCGGTACTATACCCCGGATGTTCATCGGGGAGCTTTTGCCCTTCCCCGGTTTTTGGCCGACGCTTTTCAGCGCCGCGCGTAAAAACGGGGATGAGTTTCTAACTTTGTCCGGAGCGTTCCCGTACCCATTCGGGGAGCCGGCTCTTTCCCAGCCGGGCCAGGAGGGATTTTTCGTGGTAAATCAAGCCTTCCAGCCGGGCCAGGTGGGCAAGCTCTTCATAGCCCTCGGGGGGGGATTCATCAGGTTGGGACACAAATGACGAAGTGGTCACGAAGTGGCGGACCGACAGGGGGGATGAAAAACGGCTTCCACCGCTCGTGGGAATGACGTGGTTTGGCCCGAGGCCATAGTCTCCGGCGGCGACACACGATCCTGCTCCGATGAACCAGGCCCCGGCACGAATCAACCGGCTGGGGAGACCGGGGGTCTCAGAAAGCATGACTTCCAGGTGTTCCGGGGCGAGGACTTCGGCAAGAAAAATGGCCTGATCCCGGCTTTCGGTCTGCAGGAGATAGATGGGGACCTCCCGGACAAACGGCAGGGGTTGATTGGCCAGTTCCCGCTCAAGGGCCGTTTTGACCGAGAGCAGAAACCCTTCGTTTGGAGAAAACAGGATAGCCCGGGCCAGCGGATCGTGTTCGGCCTGCGCCAGGAGGTCCAGCGCCACCCAGGTGGGCGGGGCCGGAGGTTCAGCCAGGATTACCACTTCGGAGGGACCGGCCAGGCTGTCGATGCCCACGATTCCCTGCAGAAGTTTCTTGGCCACGGTCACATAGCGGTTACCCGGCCCGACGATCAGGTCAACGGCGGGGATCGTCTCCGTCCCGAAGCAGGCGGCAGCGACCGCCTGGGCTCCTCCGAGCCGATAGATTTCCTCAATCCCCAGTAGCGATGCGGCGGCGAGGATCTCCGGGGCGATATTTCCCAGGCGTCCGGGGGGGGTGAACAGCGCGATGCGCGGTACCCCGGCCAATTGGGCGGGGATTACGGTCATCAGGACCGATGAAGGGTAAGGATAGCGGCCGCCCGGCACATAAGCGGCGACACTGGCCACAGCTCGCCTGATTTCACCCATTTGGGTCCCGGAGCGTTCATACCACCAGGATTGTTCGCTCTGGCGGCTGTGAAAGTCCCGGATCTGGTCAATCGCCGTATTTAGGGTCAGGAGCACTTTTTCGGGAACCGCGCTACGGGCCCGGTCGATTTCCGCCGGGGCTACCCGGAATTCCCGGACGGTGACCTGGTCGTAACGCTGGGTCAACTCCTGACAGGCCCGATCACCGCCTTGGGCGACCTGGTCGATAATTTCCCGCACTGTTTGATCCAATTCCCGGCTTTCTTCATAGCGGAGTCGGCGATCGGGAACCAGGTTGGCGACCAGGTCGCCGGTTTCCAAAACCGGTTTCAATATGATCGGTACCTCAGGCATGCTCGATCACCTCGTTCAGTTGGTTGCAAAATTCAGCGATTTCCGTGTTGCGGGTCTTGATGCTTATCCGGTTGGCCACCAGCCGGGCGGAGATGAAACCGATTTCCTCGATGATCCGCAGGTGGTTTTCCCGTAAGGTTTTTCCAGTGGAAACGATATCCACGATGGCGTCGGCCAGCCCGATCGCCGGAGCCAGTTCGATCGAACCGTAAAGATATACCAGGTCGCCGGTGACTCCGTTTTCCGAGAGGTACCGTTGGGTGATCGACGGATACTTGGTGGCGATCCTAAGATGTTCGCGTTCGAACAGGGCCTTGCGGCTCAAGCCCTCCGGGCCGGCGATCACCATGGTGCAGCGCCCGATTCCCAGATCCATGAGTTCGTAAACCTCGTTTTCCCGTTCGAGGAGGATGTCTTTGCCCACGATTCCCAGGTCGGCGGCCCCAAACTCAACATAAATCGAACTGTCTTTGGGATGGGAAAACATGATCCTCCAGGGAAGATCGCTGGTTTCAACCACCAGCCGGCGGGAGGGTAAAACGTATTCAGCCGGCCAAGTCCGCAGGCGGGCCAAAAGAGACAGAGATTCCTCTTTCAGCCGGCCGGTCGGCACCGATACCGTCAGTTTACTCATCTTGGCCGCCTCCCTGCAGTATGCGGCATATCTGCTCCGGATCGCAGTCATACACCGGCAATTCGGCTTGATCGCGGGTGAAACGGAACTTCTGCGTCCTGCCGTCTTCTTCCGCAACCACTGGAATCCCTCGGGTGCGCAGTTCGCAGGCCAGGGTAAACGCCTCAGCGCACCGTCCGGGGGGGTGGTGAATGACTAGCGGTCCGTGAAAGGCAATGGGTAGGGACCCGGTTTTCTGGAATACCTCGACCAGTCGTTCGGTGAAAAAAACCAAACCGCAGGCCGGATAATTTTTTCCGAACAGACGGAAGAGTTCGTCATATCGGCCGCCCACCACCAGAGGATATCCGACATGGGGTGAAAATCCTTCGAAAATCAATCCGGTATAATAGTCGTAATCCCGGGTAAGCCCCAGATTGAGAAAGACCGAATCGTCTAGACGGAATTCGCGGAGCCGGGCATAGATCTTGCGAATATTGTCTTCCGCCTGCCTGAAATCATCGCTCCGGGGAAAGAGGTTCCGGTGCCGGTCGAGAATTTCTTCCCCGCCCCGCAGAAAGGGAAGTTCAACGAGCAGTCGGGCGGGAGCACGGTCTTTTCGCGCACCCGTTTCAATCCAGTACCTGATCGCCTGAAAATCTTTGCGGCGAACCGATTTGATCAACAACTCCCGACTTTCGGGATCGAGCTCCAAAGCTCCAATGATTCCGCGGATAAAACCGACGTGGCCGATATCCAATACACAGTCCTCTATGCCCACGTTTTTCAGGGCGGAAAGGGTCAGGGCAATCATCTCCGCATCGGCGAGAGATCCGGTGGTCCCGATGTGTTCGCAACCCACCTGGGTCAATTCCGTTTCCGAGCGGAAGGGAGAGGAGGGGAGGCGAAATATTTTTCCCGCATAATAGACCCGGGCCGGGATGAGTTTTTCCGCGAATTTCCGACTGTACATCCGGGCGATGGAGGTGGTGAACTCGGGGCGGAGGCACACCAGTTTTCCGCCTCGGGTGACGAATTGATAGACCTGTTTCATCTGTTCTTCTCCGAGGACCCGGTTGAACGTAGCGTGATATTCCAGGGTGGGGGTATCCGCTTCTTCGTAACCCCAGGTTTCGAACGTTTTGCTCAGTAGTTCCTCGATATGCCGTCTGATTTTCAGTTCCGGAGGATGAACGTCCTTCATTCCGAAAACGAGCTCCACTGGTCGACCTCCCGATCGAAAAGGTTGTTGATGTAATATACCATATTTCGAAACCGATCCTTTCACCTTCCCCGCTTCGGCAAAGGCCGTCGTCCGGCATATCATTATGAAACTGGAAAATGCATACCTGACGAAAGGGCCATTTCCGGCTATAATGTACTTGTTTGTGGCCTGGTTTGGTAAAATAGGCCACCAGTTTGGGCCCGACGGTCGCGAGCGGGTAATGAAAAGGGGGTAGAGGGATTTGAAAATTTCAATATTGATTTTGCTGCAAAAACTCATTTCAGCGAGGCCCCGTTGCCATCAGCCCCGCCTCATCTGGCATTTTCTGGCACGCCTCAATGACCACGTCCGGTTGCAGTGCTGCTGAAAAGGCCGTCCTTGGCCTTTTTGCTGCGAAAATGCGGTGATTTCAGCGGCTGATTTAGGCAGCTCAGGCCCAGGCTTCCTTCGTTCTTTTGCAGCAAAATTACTTATTGCAGTAGAATCAAAGAAAAGAGGATAAGAAAAAACAATCCCATTCGGTTACGGGGTAGATCGCCGAGAGAAGGAGAAAAGCAGGTTATAAACACCTACAGCCTGTATTTATAGAGAAGTTAACCAGTCGGCGCGGCCGACGGCATCAAACATGAAGATCGGAGGGGATGAAAGGCGTAATTTACAGAGGAGAGGAGGAGGTTATCTGTGGGCAGCGTGAAAGATCTGACCGTTCTGAAGTCTCCCCGGGAAACTATGCCCGGTGTAGGACTCTTCCATTTTTCCGACCGATATTCGGTCTTCGACTGGGGGGAGATGCCTGATCATATCCCCGGAAAAGGAGCCGCTCTATGTCTTATGGGAGCGTATTTTTTTGAAAAACTAACTCAGTTGGGCTTGCGAACCCACTATCTGGGCCTGGCTGAAGGGGGAGAGGTCAAACCGCTGTTCGAGCTCTCGGAACCCTCAACGCTCATGCGGGTATCTCTCGTTCGCGTCATCCATCCACCAGTTGATAAAGGAACTTACGATTACGGGGTGTACAGATGGAACGAGCGGGATTTCCTGATCCCTTATGAATTCATCTATCGGAATTCTCTGCCCGCCGGGTCCAGTTTTCGAAAACGCTGGGAGCGGGGTGAGCTGGCTTTGGCCGATTATGGATTGACCCGGCTCCCGAACCCGGAAGAGCGACTTTCGCAGTCGATACTCGATGTGTCCACCAAGCTTGAGGAACAGGACCGCTATCTGAGTTGGAAAGAGGTGGAGGAGATCGGCATTCTTACTCCCGCGGAGATCACAGCGGCCCGCGAAATACTGGGTGAAGTCAACAGGTTGATAACCCAGGAAACGTCACGATTGCACATTGCCAACGAAGATGGTAAGATCGAACTGGCTTTGGGACCGGAACGGGAACTGATCCTGGTTGACGTGTTGGGAACGCCCGATGAATGTCGGTTTACCTTCCAGGGTATCCATTTAAGTAAAGAGGCCACCCGTGAATATTACCGGAAGACACCATGGTTCCGGGCGGTACAAGAGGCCAAGACAAAAGTGTCTCTGGGTTGGAAAGGCCTGGTCAAGGAAAAGCCGGAACCGCTTCCGCCCCGCCTGCTTCAGGCCGTAAGCTGGGTGTACTGCCGTCTGGCCATGGACATCACCGGTCGTGAATGGTTTGCCGGGGTCCCCCCGCTCGAAAAAATTGTTGATGAATTATCCGATTTTCTATAGAATAAGACTGTGATCGAATTATGTGGGCCCGTAGCTCAAAAGGAAAGAGCAGCGGTTTCCTAAACCGCAGGCTGAAGGTTCGATTCCTTTCGGGCCCACCAGAAGAAACCAAGCCCCGCAAGGTTTTGCGGGGTTTTTACTTTTTTAAATTTCTCCTTTCAACTCAACTTTGCCACCCCTGCCCAGAGGAACCGTGAGCTAATGTCAAATGCTGGGTATGACCCATCAGGCGGCGTCCTCTTTTTGGCGTATTCCCTCAACGAATATAACTCCCTCCATAACTTCTGCCAACCTTGGAACTCCCTTCAGTCTTCTCCATCGTTTCCCGGCACTGAGAAAGAGCTTAAGGACCATGCTGAGGACGGTCACTCGTGACCCGCAGTTACGGGTCTTGTCGGTTTGCAGCCTGACGGTACTCATGAGTGGATTTTATCGGGTTGGTGGTGTACAGATGCCGAATTGCCTCATCTAAAATCTTGATGAACTCCTATCTGTTTTTTGCAAGAGGGAAATCCCCAAAGTTGCAAAAATATTTCCCCAGTGGGGGGTGGGGAATTTCTTCACCCTCCACTGCGCATGAGGGAGTCTCTCACCCGGTTGCTCGGGCCGGCGAATAGCAACAGGTAACTGTGA
>DATIKP010000052.1 GCA_035477455.1 Atribacteraceae bacterium | reverse complement strand
CATGATGCGACAACAGCCAGGAGGCGTACGTCCGGTGGTAACCGGTGAGAGGGACGAGTGTATCGATGATCTTTCCCTTCTCTTTCTTGGTAGCCTTCCGGTACTCCGGTGCCAGGTTCTTCACGATTTCTCTTCTGGTATGCATCGACAGCTCCATTTCGTTACCTCCGGTCTCTCAATATCTCCTGGAGGTAGATTAGCTGATATCAAGATTTTTCAATGAGGCAACGATAGGAGTTCATCAAGATTTTAGATGAGGAAATTCGGGGCGTTGACAAGCACTGACAGGATATTTACAATACCAGTGTAATATTGGATAGGTTTGGTAAAGCACTGGGTGAGGGGAAGGAAACGTAGCCTCGTTGCTGAATGGAGCATACACCGCAGTCATATTACCCTCCGTTTTCATGTACTTTCTTTGTTAAACTGTTTCCCCGTTTTTGCACTATTACTACTGGAAAAAGTTTGATACGTGTTGAGCTGCATCCTGAAGATTGCGAACAATCTTATCATTAAAGGACGCTAACGCCCGATGACATCCAGAGAACGAGTAAGGAGTGCTTGTCTTCGAGGTGGCTATGACCGGATTCCGGTCAAACACGAGGGAACCCCGGAAATCAACCAGTTGATCAAGGAGCATTTCGGCCTGATCAATGACGAGCAGCTGCGCCTCGTATTGGGCGATGATTTTCGTTACGTGGAACCAGCCTACATCGGCCCGCCTCTCAAGACCTTTCCCGACGGGAGCATGGAGGGATATTTCGGCGAACGCTACCAATACCGAGAGTTTGAGGGAGGAAAATACCTGGAGTCAGTGTATCGACCGTACGAGGGTATCAATGACGTACGGGATCTGGATCGATCTCATTTTCCCAGCGCTGATTGGTTTGATTATTCCACGATTTATCAGCAAGCATATGAGTTACGGCAAGAAGGATTTGCCGTCTGTTGCGGAACGGCCGGCGATATGGATTTCATCAATGGGATTTCCCGGGCCAGGGGAATGGAACACGTTCTGATAGACTTAATGGACGATAACCCGGTTTACCTGGAAATCATGCAGGCCCGTTATCAATTCTATTTCGAGCTTCATAAGCGGATCCTCGAGGCTGGAAAGGGTCTCATCGATTTTGCCCACGCCGGGGAGGACCTGGGCAATCAAGCCGGTCCCATGATCAATCTGAAAATTTTCGAAAAACATTTCGCTCCCAAATATGGATCGTATTTTTCCATGGTACATCGGTTCGGTTGTCGTACCATGTTGCATATGTGTGGAACGGTGTGGATGTTTCTTCCCCGATTGATCGAGCTGGGTCTTGATGTCTACGACGTAGTCCAACCCACCACCTTCGAAAACTCCATCGAAAACCTGAAAAAAAGCTTCGGGGATGTCCTCGTTTTTCAAGGGAGCATGGATGTTCAAAAAGAACTGGCGTTCGGTTCGGTCAACGAGGTTATCAGTGAGACTCAAAAGCGGCTGGATCTCTTCCCCGAGGGAGGACTTCTTTTTGGACCATCCCATGCCATCCAGGTGGGTTCGCCCCTCCCTAACATCCTGGCCATGTACCGTACAGCCGGAAGCCTGATGGAAGATATTCCATCCTGGGTATACGACATCGAAGATCCGGAAACTTCCGGCATCAACATGTCGAAACTGTTCTAATAATTCAACAAACCCCTCTGCCAAAGAGAGTGTGAACTGAGTGAGGGATGAAATGGATTACCGATCTTGAAGACGGTGGTCACGCTTCCCCAGATACATTGACTTAATTATTTTGCACTGAGAATGGAGGAGCAGCGTGAATGACAAGTTGAGAAAACCGGACAAGGAAAGGCTCCTGACCACCCTGCTTGGAGGGATCCCCGATCGGGTGCCGTGCTTTGAAATCCTGATCGAGCCAAAAAACGTACAGACCCTTTTGGGCAAAGATGTTGGGAGCACCATGGCTGCTTCCCGGGGCGCCTCAGACCATGTCGGTGTCGCTCCGCCTATGGACCCGGCCGACTTCATGGAAATCTGCCGGTTAGTTTCCCTGGATGCCATGACGCTGGAAGCCCTTTGGACTCCTCTTAAATACCGGGACAACAAGGGAGACCTCCATGTCATAACCGATGGAAGAATCAACGATTGGGAGAGCCTGGAAAAAACCATAAAACCGGATTACCAGACCGATATTCAGCCCCGTCGGGAAATCATCAGGTCGTATGTGGAAGCCGCCCGGGGATCTGGTATCGGAGTGGATCTCTGCTTGGGGGCCTTTTTTCAAAGCTGCTACT
>DATIKP010000051.1 GCA_035477455.1 Atribacteraceae bacterium | reverse complement strand
CTTTGAAGAAGCGGCGATGGTCGAACCACTGGCGGTAGGGATCTACTCCGTGAAACGGGCCCAGGCGGAACCCGGCCATACCGCCCTGGTTTTGGGAAGTGGTCCCATCGGTTTGGTGACCATTCAGGCGTTGATAGCCCGGGGGATTACCGAGGTCATTGCGACCGATATCTATGATTATCGGCTCCGGAAAGCTCAGGATATGGGTGCAAAATACGTCTTCAACGGGCAAAACCCGGACCTCAGGAAAGCGGTTAGGGAAGTGACCGGCGGAAAAGGGGTGGACCTGGTTTTCGAAACGGCGGGCAGCGTCCCGACCACCCAGCAGACGGTGGACTTCTCCAATCAGGGGGCGCGCATTGTCCTGATTGGCCTGCCCTCGCAGAGCCACTTCGATTTTCCGATTATCGAAACCATCGCCAAAGAACTGGATATCCTGGGGATCTTTCGCTATGCCAATGTCTATAAGGGCTGTGTTGATCTCCTGAACGCGGGAAAAGTGAACCTGAAACCTTTGATCACCCACCGTTTCAGCCTGGAGAACACTCAGCAGGCGTTGGAGTTTGCGCACGAACATAAAGCCGAGTCGATCAAGGCGGTGATCAACCTCTAACCCCTGCCAATGGGTATGATTGCGTCGCGGGCCGTCGCCCGGGAATGGACGCCTCAATCAAACACACCTGGTGTCTGGGTAAGTCAGGTGTGTTTGATTGGTCTTGCGAAACAGCCGTTTCAGAGCTCGAAGTCTTCCAATAGCAGTATGCCGTGGTTCCTCAGGAGTTCCTGGGCCTTCGGGTATTCTTCGACCCGCAAAACAACATAGGCACCGTTTCCCAGCGGTGTGACAAAGGCGTACAGGTATTCAATCGAGAACCCGTTTTTGGTGAGCAATTCCACGACCTCACTCAATCCGCCCGGCCGGTCCGCAACGGCGACGACCAGGATTTCGGTGATGGTGGCGGTGAAATTCCCCTTTTTCAGTTTTTCTAAAAGTCCTTCTGGGTTGGCTACGATGAAACGGAGTACCCCAAATTCGGCGGTGTCAGCCAGCGCCAGCGCCCGTAAATTCACACCCCACTCGGTCATTGTTTTCAGTATCGTATGAAGACTGCCCGGTTTGTTCTCGAGAAAAACGGATATTTGTTTCATGATCGATCCCCCTCCCGGCGCAGCTCGATAACCCGCCGGGCTTTTCCTTCGCTTCCAGCGAAACTATAGGTTCCGGTAGTTTCACTGAATAGACAATGTTCACTCGGGCTTGCTTTGTTATCAATGCTCTTGACCGTCACGATTATACACTATTATGCTATTCACGAAGTGGGCATCCGGAAAAAAGGGACTGGAGAGCATTTCCGGCTCTCAGTGATTGTTTCGGATTCTGTTATAATGGAAGCACAAAAACGGAAGCGGGAGCGTGCCTCATGCAGGAATTGGATTTGATCTGGATGAACGGAAACCTGGTCAAGTGGGACGAGGCCAGACTACATGTCCTGACCCATGCCCTCCATTACGGTACGGCGGTTTTTGAAGGGATCCGCTGTTATCACACAAATCAGGGGGCCGCGGTTTTTCGCCTGGCTGAACATGTTCGGAGGCTTTTTGATTCGGCATTGATCATCCGGATGTGCATTCCCTACTCCCGGCGGGAAGCGGAAGAGGCCATTCTAAGGACGATCCGGGCCAACCGGGTGGAGGCGTGCTACATTCGTCCCATTGCCTTTCGCGGGTATGGGAAAATGGGGGTTGATCCCACCGACTGTGTCGTTGACTTGGTGGTCGGAGTCTGGGTCTGGGGAGCATATATGGGTGATCAGAGCCTCCAACAAGGGATCCGGGCAAAAATATCCTCGTACGCCCGGAACTCAATCAACTCCAGTTCTCCCCGGGCGAAGACAAGTGCCAACTACCTGAACTCGGCCCTGGCGAAAATGGAAGCTCGGGAACTCGGTTACGACGAAGCAATTCTACTCGATATGAACGGGTTTGTATCCGAGGGGAGCGGGGAAAATATCTTTTATGTGAAAGACGGCGTCATATATACCCCGCATCCCTATTCAATCCTACTGGGCATTACCCGTAACGCAGTCATGACCATTGCCCGGGACGCCGGATATCGGGTTGAAGAAACCCTCGCGACCCGGGACGACCTCTATTTGGCCGATGAAGCCTTTTTTACGGGAACAGCGGCCGAAATCACACCGATCGTAAATATCGATGGCAGGCCGATTGGAGAGGGTAAGCCAGGGCCAGTCACCCGCTATCTCCAGGAGATCTTTTTCCGTGCGGTCAAAGGGGAAGTGACTGAGTACCGTGACTGGCTTACTCCCGTCAATCAATTCTGAGAGATGATTACTCGTCCCGAACCCGAAGGAAAATCAAATCTTTTCGCGAGTATGACCCTGCTATTCGGCACACCGGTACCCTCAACCCTTGTTTTTTTTGGGAGGTGAAGTTCCATGAGTCTGGATCCGAAGGAATTTTATGCCAGTTATCGGGAAGAATTACGGGCTCTCCGGAGGGAGAGCCCCGAGCTTTTAGAAGGCTTTAACACGTTTTATCACAAATTCATGGGAGAAGGACGTCTTGACCTCAAAGCCAAGGAACTCATCTCGTTGGGTATTGGTGTGGCGATCCATTGTGAACGCTGTATCCTTATCCATGTACGATCCGCCTGGAAAGCCGGAGCCAGTCGGGAAGAGATAATGGAAGCGGCGGGCGTCGGTGTGGTTATGGGAGGCGGACCGGCTTTTACACAACTGACCCTGGTGAAAAAAGCTTTTGACAGTCTCGTTCCTGAATGATCTGAACTGCGTCATCGCAGATTTTGGGAAGTATTTGGTTTCGATGTCCCCGGGCATCATGACTGATGTGTACTCGTTCCTCGTGGACGCCAGCCAGGTCCGGGAAGACGGCAACCTCGTTGGAGGAGCGTACTCTTGAGTTGCGCGGCGAAACTTCGTCAACCCGTCTCCTCTGTAAATAAAACGGTGAGGGGCAGAAGGGTAAAAAATCTTTACACCCTTTATCCCATCGCCAATTTTCATAAATGCTCCTGTCGGTCCCGCCGACAGATTAGCTCCTCCGGTAGCATCTGGTAGCGGGCGGAAGGCCCCGGATGAAGAATGTGGCATCTGATTGCAGCCCGCCGAATTCACGAGAAGAGTTCGGTTGTTTTTCCTGGGAAAAGGTGTAATATGTTTTTCCATGGGGTTGGAGACGCTGAAGAAACGATTAACTGCCCTACAACAACTGGCCGGTGACAACAAAAGCGGGTTCGGAAACCTGTCCGACCGAATTGGAGGATTGATCCACCGCTTAAGTCCGGCTTATCTTATCCTGTTCGGGTATGCTATGATCATCCTCATCGGAGCACTTCTCCTGTCGCTACCCTCGATGGTCACGGCGGGAAACCGACTCACCTTCATCGACGCTCTGTTCACATCGGCTTCGGCGATCTGTGTAACCGGTTTGATCGTGGTCGATACTGCGACCTTCTTTAGTCCCCTGGGACAGGTTGTGATCCTGATCCTCATTCAGGCCGGCGGGTTGGGGTATATGACTTTCAGCACGATCCTGGCTTTGATCTTCCGGCGGCGGATCGAGTATCGGGACCGCCTGGCGATCAAGGAATCACTCAGCCTGATCGCGCCAGGCGGAGTGGTGCGTTTTACTATCACCATCATCAAATACACTTTTTTTGTGGAAATGATCGGGGCCAGCCTCTTGTTTATGGCCTTCGTCCGGATCCTGCCCCCCGGACGGGCGTTCTTCTCGGCGATCTTCCATGCGGTTTCCGCCTTCTGCAACGCCGGTTTTTCCGTATTCAGCACCAACCTGGAAGGGTTTTCCGGTGACCCGTTAGTCATCCTGGTGGTGATGGCCTTGTTTATCCTGGGGGGGATCGGGTTTATCGTCATGGCCGAAGTGATCCACCGAAAGCGCGACTACAGCCTCCATGTGCAGGTCGTGATTAGGACGACCGTGTGCCTGATTGCTTTGGGGACCGGTCTCATCCTGTTGTTCGAATGGAACAATCCCGAGACACTGGGGGCGCTGAGCTTTTCCGAAAAGATTATGAACAGCCTTTTCCAATCCAGCGCTCCCCGTACCGCCGGGTTCCATACCTTGCCTATTGGAGCTCATACTCCGCCAACCTTGTTCCTGATGATCGGGCTCATGTTTATCGGCGCCTCGCCGGGGGGGACAGGGGGTGGGGTGAAAACGACGGTGCTGGCCTTGGTGCTGGGTTTGGTGCTTTCTACCCTCCAGGGGAAAAGCCATGTCGAAATCGCCCGCCGGAGGATTTCCCCGGTCGTGCTCAACCGGGCGATTTCTCTGGTGGTTATGGCTGTCTTTTTCCTGCTGGGGATCATCGTCGTCATTTTGAGCATTCAACCCCTGGCCCCGATGCCGGTTATTTTCGAAGTATTTTCGGCGTTTGGGACGGTGGGCCTCTCCATGGGCATCACCGCGGAGTTGGCGAGTTTCAGCAAATTCTTAATTATTATCACCATGTATGTGGGCCGGGTGGGCTTTTTCTCTTTATTGATGCTCCGTTGGCATAAAGAAAGGCAGGATATTCTAGTTTTTCCCGAGGAAAACATCGCGGTATGATGAGACGTGTGATAACCTGCTAAGCGATGTCTCAGCGGCGGTTGTTGGGTCGATTTATCAAGGATGGACTGAGGTGAGCCGGGTGTTTGAAAAAGTGCTTGTTGCGAACCGGGGTGAGATTGCCCTGCGGATCGTCCGGGCCTGCCGTGAGCTTGGTTTGAAGACGGTGGGGGTGTATTCCGAAGCGGATCGGAATCTCCTGCATCTTGACTTTGTTGACCAAAAGGTTTTCCTGGGAGGAAATATGCCTCTGGAAACCTATTTGAATCAGGAAAAGATATTAAAAGCCTGTCAACTGACCCGCTGTGACGCGGTACACCCCGGATATGGATTCTTATCGGAAAACATCAAGTTTGCCGAACTGGTGACCGGGCAGGGGATCACCTTTATCGGTCCGGACGTGGCGGTCCTCCGGGATATGAAAAATAAGCTTCAGGCTAAAAGAAAGCTTCTTCAAGCGGGAGTTCCGGTGATTCCCGGCTCAAGCGGAACGGTGAGCGATCTGAGCGAAGCCCGCCAAATCTCCGGGGAAATAGGGTATCCGCTGATGATCAAAGCCTGTTTGGGTGGCGGAGGGCGGGGAATCCGCGTTGTCGAGTCGGAATCGGTGCTGGCCGATGCGTTCAACGGGGCCTGCCGAGAGGCTGGGTTCGCCTTTGGCTGTGCCGAAGTGTATATCGAAAAACTGCTTGGCAGTTCCCGCCACATTGAAGTCCAGATTCTCGCCGACCGGCATGGTCAGGTCATCCATCTGGGGGAGAGAGAGTGTTCTCTTCAGAGAAGACGGCAGAAAATACTGGAAGAATCACCTTCTCCCGGCATCGATCCAGACCTCAGGGAACGGATCCTCCAGGCCGCGGTTACGGCAGCGCGTACCCTGGAGTATACAACCTGCGGCACCTTTGAATTCCTGGTGACCAATTCCGGAGAATTTTATTTTATGGAGCTAAACGCCAGAATTCAGGTGGAACACCCAGTGACGGAGTTGGTGACCGGGGTGGATATCGTCCGAGAGCAGATCCGAACCAGCGCGGGAGAGCCGCTGCGGGTGACCCAGCGTGATATTCAGGCGCGGGGTCATTCCATTGAAATGAGAATAAACGCCGAGGACCCTGAACGGAATTTCATGCCCTCGCCGGGCACCCTTACCCGTTTTGATATACCCCGGGGACCGGGCATACGAGTCGATTCACATTGTTTTACCGGGTATACCGTTCCCCCGCATTATGACTCGCTGATCGCCAAGCTGGTGGTTTGGGATAGTGACCGGCCCTTCGCCGTACGCCGCGCCCGGGAAGCGCTGCAATCCTTTATTGTCGAAGGAGTAGCGACGACGGTGCCGTTTCATCTCAAAATCCTTCAGGACCAGGACTTTCTGGAAGGCCGTTTTCACACCCGCTTTCTGGAGGAACGCGATGAGCGGATAGTGGAATGCTGAGGACGACCAAAGTGAGTGGTTGTTGGTAAATCATCTCGTGCTATATGAAACGCATTAAACTTTTGAACATAGCGCCCTAAGCGATTCATTAGGTTGCTCCCATTGAGCAAACTGATTTAAGATAGCG
>DATIKP010000050.1 GCA_035477455.1 Atribacteraceae bacterium | reverse complement strand
GGGTCAACCAAGGCAGGTTTTCACAGACGGTTCTCGCCAGTTCTGCGGCTCAGTTGGGGAAAGAAGCGCACCAAGAGTTTTTTTTGTAGGTCGTTTAAACCCCCACCGTTCATGGTTCTTGAAAATCATGCGTCAGTTCTGACCTAAACCATCCTGAGTACCGGCAAAATAAGCATTTACCTTCAAGATTTATTTTATAAAAAAACTTTAAAGCAGAATTTCGCGCATCTTGTGCGAATAAACAGGAAAAACCGCCTATTGACCGGATGATCAAAAAAGTTCCTTAGGCTGGTTCCCAGTCATTCGCCGATCTTGTAGCCAGGGCGATCCATTGATCGATCGTCAGATTCTCCGGCCGGGCGTCATCCCTGATCCCCAGGGCTACCAAATCACCCGGGAGTATTACCCGGCCGGGGAATGCTTTGTTGAGGACACCTGTGAGTTTTTTCCTCCTCTGCTGGAAGGCCGGCCGGGCCAATGCCAGTATCCGGTCCCGAATCCTGGATTCCAGCGAGAAGGTTTTCGGAAATAAACGAACGACGGTCGAGTCTATACGGGGTACCGGCCAAAAACTCCGGCGTGATACCTGCAGGACCCGTTCCGTTTCGGCAACCAGGGAAGCGGCAAGCGAGAGAAGTCCGGTCTGACGGGTTCCGGGAGGGGCAAGTAAACGATCCGCAAATTCTTTTTGGACCATGAGGACCATGGCCCGCCAGGGGACGTCGCTTTCCAGAACCTTGAAAAGAACCGGCGAGGTAATGGCATAGGGGAGATTGCCGACAATCACCGGAGCCCGGCCGGGAAATTCCGCCACATGATGCGCAAGGTCGGTCTCCAAAAAATCCTGGTGGTGGAGAATAACGTTCACCATACCACTCAACTGTCGGGAGGCATAAGCGACAAGCGCCGCATCGGTTTCGAAACTGATGACCTGCGCGCCGGTCCGGGCCAGGTGTTCGGTCAGATTCCCTGGACCGGTCCCCACTTCAACGACCAGGTCATTTTCCGTTAATCCGGCTTCCCGGGTTATCTTCTCCAGTATTCTCCGGTTGACGAGAAAATTCTGTCCCCGGTTTTTCTTGGGAACAAAGCCTTCCTTCCAGATTGAGGGCAGGCCTTTGTCGGCTGTCACATCAATAGTGCGCCCGGGCATTCTCCTCGGCGTTCGCGAGGTGATCCGGGAAAAAATAGTCGCAACGGTCAACCGGCCGGGTCCGTTCTTTCTGTTCGCCCAACAGACAGCGGTAAATACCCTCTTGCTTCTTTTCCGAATCGCAGTACCGGCAGACTTGACAAAGACCCTCTGGATTATACACGCTCATGTCCTCCTTTCTTTGATCTCCCGGGATCATTTCACCCGGCTGATCTCGATATTCACCCGATGGACGGGAAGTTCCAGTTCCTGTTTGAGCGAGGTAAAGAGCCGCTTCTGCACCTCACGGGCAACTTCTCCGAGGTTGCACAGGGCATCAAGACACAGCGAGACATCCAAGGTCAAAGGGGTGAGTTGGAAATCGATTTTTTCAGAGGGAGGGAGGTGTTCGTTGTTCGAGGTTATTTTGATAAAACGGACGATTTCATCAATCGAACCACAGACTCCAGGAACCTGTTCGATCACTCGGGCCGCGTACTCCAACAACGCCGAGACGCTGACCCGAATCTGATCTGGTTGATTTTCTTCGGGTAACATCATGCCCCCCCTAAACGGCCAAGTACCGATGACACGGCGTCCGCCGGGTCTTGAAAAACCGGGAAAAAACCTTCTTTCCCTGTACCGTCAACAATCGTCCAGGTCCGGATTCCGGCCAGGATTTTCTCGTTTTGCAGGGCAAAAGCGATTTCACTCAGGGTTCCCGGACCACCACCACAAGCGATGAGGGCTTGAGCGGTTAAAACCAGGACAAAATTTCGGGCTTCCCCGAGCCCGGTCACTATTGGCAGGTCGACATATCGGTTGGCTTGCCCGGCCTCTCTCCCCGGAAGAATGCCCAAAGTCAGGCCACCCAATTCCTTGGCGCCCCGGCAAGCGGCCTCCATCACTCCACCCAAACCTCCGCAAACCAAAATCGCTCCCCGCCGGGCCAGTTCGCGACCGAGGTCATAGGCGGTTTCCAAGAGATCTTCATTGGCTCGGTTCGCTCCAATGACACCGATAATTGGCCTATTGTCCCAGGTATTTTTTGAGTTCATCCGGTTTCAAATCATCAAGAAATTTACTGAATTCCTCGATTTCCTTGTCGTCGACCTCTCCCATTGCCACTGTGGTGGAACTGCGGACTTCCTCGGAAATATAAATCGGCGTTCCGGTGCGGAGAGACAGGGCAATACAGTCGCTGGGGCGGGCATCGACTGTTACTAACTGATCGTTGAGTTTCAGGTGGAGGAGCGCAAAAAACGTATTGTCCTCGATCTTGGAGATGACGATCTGTTCGAGCTGCGCTCCCAGTCCGGAAATCACTGAGGCCATGAGGTCATGGGTCAGCGGACGGGGAGTCTTCACTTCCTGAAGACCGAGGAGAATGGCCTGCGCCTCGAACAACCCCACCCAGATGGGCAGGCTTCTTTTGCCTTCCTCGTCAGTCAATACCACCACCGCCATGGTATTCTTTTGATCGAACATGAGTCCCTGGACTTTCATTTTCATCATGAAACTACCACCAGCGCTTTCTTCCTTCCCGGCCCCACCTGTCCGGCATTACTTAAGCCAACCAGAAACGGAACAGGGAATTCATTGGCACAAAATGGGAAAACCGATCTCTACTGATTTTTATTATAACTCACCAGGCAACCCCCCTCGGAGGTGCCCCCCGGAAAAACGCGGTTATTCCGATGAGCACAATGCATCTATCCGACCGGCTTCTTTTCCCATACCATCTCCATATTGCCATCTTCCGGTTTCCGTTCCTCTCCAGGTCTCCTTTTGGCTCGGAGGCCTGGAAAACAACACAAAGTATTGACATAAATCCGCTCCCGCAGTTCATCCAAGGTGAGAGAGAAAAGATCCGCTAGGTCCCGGGCGGTATGCACCAGATAGGAAGGTTCGTTCCGTTTGCCCCGATATGCTTGCGGGGCCAGGTATGGGGCGTCGGTTTCCAAGAGCAGGCGGTCGAGTGGAATATGCTGCACAAGAGTCCGCAGGGTATGAGCCCTTGGAAAGGTTACTGTTCCACCGATGGAAAAATAGTATCCCCGGGCCAGGGCTTTTCTCAGGTGGCGCTCGTCCCCGGAAAAACAATGCCAGACCACTGGAATATTCCGGGCCTGCTGTTCCAAAAGATCTAAAACTATATCATGGGTATTTCGGGAATGGATCACCAAGGGAAGGCCGTGTTGTTCCGCAAGGCGGATGTGCTCGCGGAAGGCCCGCTGCTGGTTCTCCAAGTAGGTCGTATCCCAGTACGCATCAAGACCAGTCTCTCCCACTGCCACCACACCGGGGGCCCGCAGAAGTTGATCAAGCTCCGAAAAATCGGGAAGTTGACCGGAAATCTCGGAAGGGTGCCAGCCCAGCGCACCCCATATGATTTCATACTCTACGATCAAACCAAGGGTCCGGCGGCACGACTCCAGGTTGTGGGCCGCATTGATCACCCACCCCACCCCGGCCGCTTCGGCGCGGGCAATCACCTCCCGGCGGTCCCACTCGAACTCCGAACCATCGAGATGAGTGTGGGCATCGATCCAAAAACTCATCTCACCCGGCTGCCTGGCTTGATCTCCCGGTCGGTCGTCAGAAGACTCACCTGTCCATTTCCATCCTCAGCGGCCAACAGCATTCCCTGTGACCGGACCCCCCGTATGTTCGCCGGCTTGAGATTGGCCAAAACCACGACCTGTTTTCCGATAATTTCCTCCGGAGAATAGTACTGGGCCAGTCCGGCGACCAGCGTACGCTCTTCTTCCCCCAGGTTCACTTTCAACACGAGGAGAGCCTTGGTCCCCTCGAGCCGTTCCACCTCGAGAACTTTCCCGATCCGTATGTCGATGTTCTGAAATTCTCCCAGATGCACTTCCGGTACAGTCACTGTTTTAACCTCCCCTTGGGAAGATCTGTACATACATTACGCTGAAATTTCTTACCGGCCTATCCCGTCTCCCTTCTCACTTCTCCCTCTTCTTTTTCCTCTTCGATAAGTCGGGGAAAGAGCGGCTGGGGACTGGCTGGGGTGTACGCCGCCGGTCCCCTTTCCCAGCTCAACTCCTCAATGATCCGACATTCGGCAAGTCTCCCGGGCAACCCCAGCATGTCCCAGAGCTTCTGCGCCGAACGGGGCAGGAAGGGATAGACCAAAAGAGCGAGGAGTCGGCTCGCATCGCAGAGCCGGTAGAGGATCTCGTCAAGTTCCCGAGCCCGGGAAGGATCCTTGTAGAGCAACCAGGGCGTGCGGCGGTCGATATACCGATTTCCGAAATGGGCGAGTTTCCAAATCTGCTCCAGGACCTGGGCAAAGGCGAAAACGTCCATAAAACGGAAGATGTTCCCGCGCACATCCGTCAGGAGATCCTCCCACTCTCCATCCCGGTAGTTTATTGGTCTACTAACTCTTCCCTCCCGATATTTCCAGAGCATACTCAACGACCGGTGGACCATGTTTCCGAAATTGTCCGACAAATCGGCATTACAGCGTTCCTGCAAGGCTCGTTCCGAAAAATCACCGTCCAGCCCGAAGGTAACCTCCCGCATGATGAAATAGCGGAACCGGTCAACTCCGTAGCGGTCAATCATCAGCCATGGATCGACTACGTTCCCCCGGGATTTGGACATTTTTTCACCTTCCACCGTCCACCAACCATGGGCGAAAACCCGCTTCGGCAGGGCAATCTCCGCGCCCATGAGCATCGCCGGCCACAACGTAGCGTGGAAACGAAGGATATCCTTCCCCACCAAATGGTGGGCCACCGGCCAGAAGGCTTCAAATCTCTCGCGGTCGTCGAGGAAACCGGTAGCGGTCACATAATTGATCAGGGCGTCGAACCAGACATAGAGGGTATGCGTGGGGTCTCCGGGCACCGGCACCCCCCAGTCCATACCCGTCCGGGAAATACTCTGGTCCTTAAGACCGCTCCGGATAAAACTCACGATTTCGTTATACCGGCTCTCGGGCATGACTAAGCGGGGGGTTTTTTCAAAATGAGCCAGAAGCTTCTGTTCAAAATGAGAGAGAGCGAAAAAATAGCTTTCTTCCTTGAGCCGTTCCAGAGAGCGCCCGCAATCCGGGCATCGCAATCGCTCGTCTAGCTGGTTCTCGGGCCAGAAAGTCTCACAGGGTATACAATACCAGCCTTCGTACTCCCCTTTATAGATGTAACCGTTTTCCTGGAGGATACGGAAGAGGGTCTGGACTGTTTGAACATGCCGTTCTTCGGTAGTCCGGACGAAATCGTCATGAGAAATATCCATACTCGCCCACAACTCCTGGAAGCGCCGCACCACCCGGTCGACCAGCTGCCGGGGGGGTATACCCACTTCCCGGGCCGCCTTGATAATTTTATCCCCGTGCTCGTCGGTGCCGGTCAGAAAAAACACCTGCTCCCCCAGCAATCGGTGGAATCGGGCCAGAATATCGGCCGCGCAGGTAGTATAGGCGTGTCCGATGTGGGGGACGTCGTTGACATAATATATTGGTGTAGTTATGTAAAAACGCCCTTCGTTCATCGATGACCTCCCCAGTAAATTAGCGATAAAAGGGTACCAAGGTTAAGAATTCGGCCTCCTGGTTCCTGGTTTCCGCCTATCCCTTTCCAGGTTGGCGACTCCTCTCGCAGTATAGACAAAGAAAACCAGATTTTCAAGAAAATTATCCAATTCCACCCACTCATTCAGTTATAATTCAAAATCGCTTGAATCATTAAGGGCTGACCCGGGGCGAGGATGTATAATATAATCCGGTGAAACGGCTGCAATCAGCCGAAGAAAGAAGCGTGGACCTTTTGAAATACGCACATAGAATCGATTTTACCACTGGAAGCATCCCCCGGCACCTCCTCGTGTTTATCGTCCCCCTCTTGCTGGGAAACTTGCTCCAAACGTTTTACAGCACGGTCGACAGTATCTGGGTGGGCCGTTTCCTGGGTCCGGGGGCGTTGGCCGCCGTCGCGGTAAGCTTTCCGGTGCTCTTTATCGTGGTGTCGTTCGTCATCGGCCTGGCTATCGCCACCAACATCATGATCGCCCAGTATCAAGGGGCCCATCAGGAAGAAGAAGCGCGAAAGACGGTGGGGAATTCACTGATGATCATGGTCGTTTTGGGGATCGGGCTGACGTTTCTGGGACTGGCCTTCCATCAGGATCTGCTCCGCCTGATCAACACACCAGAGGAAATCTTTCCAGCCGCCTCTTCTTACCTGCTCATCATTTTCACTGGGCTCGTACCCCTCTTTGTCTTTAACGGAGTCAGTTCGGTAATGCGGGGCTTCGGGGACTCGAGGACTCCCTTGCTGCTTCTGGGCTGGTCCACCGTGATCAACGTGGTTCTTGATCCGCTCATGATCTTGGGAATTGGTCCGTTCCCGCGTATGGAGGTTGCCGGAGCAGCACTGGCAACTGTCATCGCCCAGGGATTTTCCGGAGTGTATGGTCTATACCTCCTCCACCGGCAAAGGACGATTCATTTCCACAAGGATGCTCTCCGATTCCAGCCGGATATCGTCAGGCTCATCTTCCGCCTGGGGCTTCCCGCTGGAATTCAACAGGTGGGAGTCTCGATCGGGGTCCTGGTACTCATGGCCCTGGTAAACAGTTTCGGGAAAACGGTGGTGGCGGCTTTCGGCGCGGCCCAGCGGATCGACCAGCTTTCCTTTCTTCCCGCATTTTCCTTTGGTCTGGCCGTTTCTCCGTTGGCTGGCCAAAACTTGGGTGCCCACCTTTTTGAGCGTTCCCGGGAGGTATTGCGCTGGTCAAGCCTGCTTGGCGCCGGCTTTTCCTTAATTGTCTCCCTAGTGGTCTTTTTGTTGGCCGACCGGTTGATCCGGATTTTTATTTTCGATCCGGCGGTTGTGGTCATCGGGGTTGACTATCTGAGGATCGTGGCCTTTTCGTATGTCCCATTTTCCCTTCTCTTTGTCTTCAGTGGTTTTATCAGGGGTGCGGGTGACGCCGTCGCTTCCACAGTCCTTACACTTTTGGCTTTCGTCTTCATCCGCCTCCCCCTGGCCTATTTACTCGCCTCACAGTCATCCCTGAGAGCTCAAGGGATCTGGATCGCCATGGCGATCAGCCCGGTGATCGGGCTGTTGATCTCGATCATCTATTACCAACGGGGTAACTGGAAAACAAAAATCCTGACCGATCCGAAAAAAGCCTTCGGTCAGCCTTTTCCGCAGGAATGAATTCCCATCCGTTCTTCCAGGAGGGTCAGATCAAGACGTTCAGCCAGGAGATCGGCCAAGCGGTCCAACTCCTGGTTGGTTTCGTCGGTGCGGGACGGGGCTGAGGCCGGAAGCGGCAAGAGATTCTTTCGTATACGCAACATATTAAGAAAGGCTCGGCGGAAGGAAGCCGAGTCAAAGAGACCGTGGAGATACGTTCCAAACAGACTCCGGTTGATCATGACCCCGTCCTTTTCCATAGACGGGTTCCCCATCACCCGATCCAGTTCGAGAAAGGGGGCATACCCCTCCCCGAGTATAGTCCTTCCCTGATGAATCTCATACCCGGTCACCCGGGCACCGGGAAGATACGGCGAAAACCCCTCGACTCGTCGCAGGATCTTATCCCGCTGAAACACGGTTTTCATCTCCAGAAATCCCAGTCCTTCCCGGAAGGATTCCGTCGACTCCAGTCCCCAGGGATCATGCAGAAAGCGGCCCAACATTTGAAATCCACCACAGATACCCAGAAGAACTCCGCCCTCCGCCAGATGCCGGTTGAGGACCGCGGGAAAACCTTTCGCTTTGAGCCATTCCAGATCATTCACAGTGGCTTTGCTGCCGGGGAGAATCACCAAGTCACAACCGGCAAGCTTGTCCGGCGAATGAAGATAGCACAGGGCGACGTCCGGCTCCGCTTCCAGGGGTTGGAAATCGGTAAAATTTGAGAGATGAGGAAACCGGACCACCCCGATGACCAGGTCTTTTGAAGCAGTTTCAGAAGTGGCCCGCTCCGGCCTTCCGGCGTAAGCGTCTTCATCGTCAAGGGTCAAATTCTCGTACGGCAGGACCCCCAACACCGGAACACCAGTCAGGCGTTCGATTTCCCTGATTCCCGGATCCAAGAGACGCTCGTTGCCCCGGAACTTATTGATCAAAAATCCCGCCACCAGTGTCCGCTCCTCCTCCAGGAGTAACGCCCAGGTCCCGTAAAGGGAAGCAAAAACTCCTCCTTTTTCAATGTCCCCGATAATCACCACGGGACAGCGAAGCTCCCGAGCAACCCGCATGTTCACGATGTCCTGGTCCCGCAGATTGATCTCCGCCGGGCTGCCTGCTCCTTCGATGACCACCAGGTCGAAGTCCCGGCACAGGGATGCGAGGCTCTTCTGAACCACGCTCCAGAGATAGTCTTTTCGTTCATAATAGTCAAGAGTTTCGAGCGTGTTCCACACCCGTCCCTGGACAATCACCTGGCTGTGCCGATCGCCTTGGGGCTTGAGCAAAACCGGGTTCATCCGAACCTCAGGCTCAGTGAAAGCGGCCTGGGCCTGCAGGATCTGGGCTCGCCCCATCTCCTCTCCACTCTGCGTCACCCCGGAATTCAAAGACATGTTCTGGGCCTTGAAGGGGGCTACCAACCAACCTTGCCGGGCGTACAGCCGGCAAAAACCGGCGGCGATGACGCTCTTGCCTACCCCCGAACCGGTGCCTTGAAACATCAGACATTTGGCCAGTGTAAATCTCCCCTATCCGAACTCTTCGAAAGTTTTCGGTTCCCGTACCCCGAAGAGGAGCCAACAAAAACCGATCGCGTTGAGGAGTAAGGTAATCCAGAAAACCATCTGGTATCCGAAGAGGTCGGCGATCTTGCCGCCTATTAGGGGTGCGAAAAAGGCGGGAAACCAAGCTACGAAAGAACCCAGGCCCAAATATCCGCTGCGGCGATTACGGGGCGCGAAATCGAGAAGAATTGCCACTCCGCCTACCGTCAGGGCACTGTAATTCACCCCAAACAGAGCAAAAGCCAAGTACATCCCGGCCGGCTCCGGCGTAAAGATAGCGATCATATTACTGGCCAGGATGGCCAACCCCCCGCACACAAGGACAATTTTATGTCCGTGTCGATCTCCGATGAGTCCCCAGAGAAAGGGGCTCAGAGCCTGGCTGACCAAAAGAAAGGCATTGTAGCGAGCCACCAGGAAATCGGGGACGGCGAACCGCTCCAGGGCATAAACCGTATAGAACGCCCCCCCCATGAAACCCAGAGCCAGAAAAACCCGGGCGGTCAGGTAATTGGTGAAGTCGCGATCAGATCGGATAATCTGGGGCAAAGAGCGAAAATACCCCCGCTCCAGAGGAACGACCGGTTCCGCTTCTTCCCGGTTCAGGGCGATGAAGACGTATGAGACGGCAATCGCCAGGCAGCTCAGGAGAAAACAGTACCCGAAATTCTCGGCGAAGGGATAACGGTCCAGGAAATTTTCCGCCATCCGCGATCCCCATAAGCCCATTAACGCCCCGATCCCGCTGCCGGTTGCAAAATACAGGCCAGTTCGGCCGGGATGAATCACCTTTCCGACCATCTCCATCCAGATAGGGCCGATAAACCCCATGGCAAAGTAAGAAACGCCCAACATGGCAAAGAAGAGATACAACGAGAGGGTGGGACGATTCGCCGCCAGGTAGAAGGCAATGAGGGTATAGCCCAGAAAAGGCATTCGCTCGAAAAGGGTATATTTCAGAATGAAAGGAATCTTCCGCTCCAGGCGGCTGGAGATCTGGCCGCCCCACAGGGCCGGAAATGACCACCCCAGGTAGGCAAGCGCCGGGATTAACCCGATCTCGATATTACCCGCACCCAGCCGGCGGGCAAACAGCGGAAAGATGGTATTGACCGAGGCAAAGGCGAGGCCCAGGGTAAAGAAAGCGTAATCCAGGGAGTTGACCAAGAAATTGATGTTATAATCCCGCCGGGACAGCATCTTTTCCTAGCTCGTCTTTCCGTTTAGGTCAACAAACCATTTACGGTAGAGAAGTTCCGGCAGTTCGGTAATAAAGCGGGAGGGCTTGCGGACAATGGAACCGGTCCGGTTCCCCCCAGTCATGATCGGATAGAGAAGAAACAGAGCGTCTTTAGCCCGGGTCGAGGCTACATAAAACAGACGGCGTTCTTCTTCGAGGTTATCATCCTGGCTGCGGGTAGTGGGAAAACCGCCTTCCACCAGCCAGACGACAAAAACCGCTTTCCATTCCAGTCCCTTGGCCTGGTGAACGCTCGACAGAGTGACCTTTCCATTCCGTTCGGGTTCTTCGATATTATTTACCGCTTCGACTTCACCAAGGAGGGCCAGTTCACCAAGAAAGGTATTGAGGGAAGTATATTGAACGGCATAATTGGCTAACTCTTCAATGTCCTGTTTCCGGTCCTGAAAATCGGGATAGCGGCTGATGAGGATATCCTCATAGCCTTTGGCCATCACGTCTCCGATCATCGCCGAAGGGGAAAAATCCACGGATTCCAGGTTTACCAAAAGTAACCGCAGAGACTGAAAGCTTTGGGCTGCGATCCGGGGGACAAAACCCGGAATCCGGTCCGTCTGGAAGAGGGCCAAAGGGTCGGAGAATTGCGCAAGCCCTTCCCAGATTTTCTCACTGGACGCCTTTCCCACTCCCGGATAGAGCTGAAGAATCCGTTTCCAAGAGATTTCATCCCGGGGATTGGCGACAACCTTCAGGAAGGATAGCACGTCTTTGATATGGGCCTGTTCGAAAAAGCGCAATCCCGAACGGACCTCGAAAGGGATTCCCCGCCGGGTCAACTCAAGTTGTATTTCCATGCTCTGGTAGTGAGCCCGGTAGAGCACAGCAATATCGTTCAGGGGCCACCCCTCCTTCTCCCGCAAGGCGAGAATCTGAGAAACCACGAAATCGGCCTGCTGAAAGACATTGCGCAAGGGAATCACCGCCGGCTTCGGCCCGTCTCCCCGCACCGCATGGAGGACCTTCTCGAACTGCCTCTGGTTCCGGGCTATAGTCTGATTGGCCATATGCAAAATTTGCGGCGTGCTCCGGTAGTTGGTCTCCAGTTTGAATATTCGGCAATCCGGATACCGCTTGGGAAAGAACATGATATTTTCAAAGTTCGCACCTCGAAAAGAATATATGCTCTGGGAATCGTCTCCCACCACCAGGACATTACGATGAACTTCCGCCAGAAAATCCACAATCTCGGCCTGCAGTCGATTGGTGTCCTGGTATTCGTCCACCAGAATGTACCGAAAAGCCCCGGCGTATCTACGCCGGGCATTTATATCTTCCCTGAAGAGTTCCCAGACGTAACACAATAGATCGTCATAATCCATCAGGTTGAGGGAACGCTTTTTGTCCTGGTACTTTGCGAAAAGATAGTTGATATCGTTTTTCCATTCCTCGAACTGGGGATACTTCCAATCCAGGATATCTTCCAGGGTCTGGAAGGTATTCCGACTCAAGGAGACCACGCCAACCACATCATCTGCATTGGGGAAGCGCCGATTTTTCCGGTCAATGCCCAGGTCCGCGATACAGCTCGCCATCAGATCTTTTTGATCGGCGCGGTCCATGATCGTGTACGAGGAGTCATATCCGACTTTTATCGCTTCCTTACGCAGGATGAGGTTTCCGATATGATGAAAGGTCCCGGCCCAAGCGCGGTCAAGCGGGTTCCCCACAAGGCATTCCGCCCGCTGTAACATCTCGCGGGCAGCCTTCTTGGTGAAGGTAGACAGCATGATTTCGGCGGGCGGCACACCCCGTTCAATGAGGTGGGCCATTCGGTAAGTGATCGTCCGGGTCTTACCGCTCCCCGCTCCGGCGATGACCAGCATCGGCCCATCTTCGGCCAGCACCACCCGGCACTGTTCCTCGTTGAGCTCCTTTTCATAATCGATAGAGAACGTACCCCGGGCAGGGACTTGCCCTCCCGAATTTCGGAGGATTAATGCGTCCGAGGGAAGTTGATCATTCAAAATGCGATCCTCCCTTCATATAGCACATGACTCATAACCTTTTTTTGAGCCTCTCGCCACTTTGCTCGGCAAGGTATGATAAACGCTCCAGTTCCTCCCGAGTGAAGAGGTAGATCTCGTTGCAAAAAGGACATGAAATTTCACCGTGTCCCTCACCTTCAATCAGTTTCACCAATTCAACCCTGCCCAATAACATCAGCGCCCGCTCTGCCCGCGTTCGCGAACACGGACATCGATAGGCCAGTTCCTGTCGCCCCACCTCATGATAGGAAAGACCGGCAAAGAGGAGTCCGGCGATGCCGTCAACTTCCAATCCAGAACTCACCAGGGCGCTGACCTGATCCAACTGGGAAATGTTCTCCTCGATCCGGCGGATATGCTCCGGCGGGGTTCCGGAAGGACTGTGCACCAGAAACCCTCCGGCGGCTAGCACCGTTCCGTCCCTCTCCACCAGGACTCCGGCAGCACAGGCGGTCGGAATCTGCTCAGACCGGACGAAATAAGAGGCCAGATCGGCAGCGATCCCGCCGTGCCGGACTTCGACGCTCCCGGTGGTGGACTCTTGCGTAGCCAGATCCTTGACCACAACTAGCTGGGATCCTACACCGACCGCTTCTTCCACGTTGAGCTTTCCAGATTCCCGGGAAGGAAGAATAATCAAGGGCTGGGAAACATAACCCCGGACTTCGCCTCGGGAATTGCCCTGGCTGACCAGACTACGGAGCGGTCCGGTGCACTGGATTTGAAAGGTGACCTTCCCCGCGTCTTTCAAGGTCGCCCCCATGACGCCCGCCAGAGTCAAGGCCCGCCCCAGGGCGGCGGTGGCCACAGGCGAGGTTCCGTGAATCACGCGGGCATCTTCCACCAAGCCACTGGTCAAAGCGATTGTTCCGTTCACCGGTGAATCGTCGAGAACATAACGGATCAGGTAGTCTCTGCGTCCATGCATGGCATCGATCCTCGGCAAGTTTACATCTGGAATTTGGCCACTTCAGGCCTTTTCCCGGTATTCCCCCTGGAACGCTTTCATCAAAATGGCCAAGACCAGAAACACGAACAGGGCAAAGGGAGACTGCCCGAAAAAGGTATCACTTTCCCCCAGTCTTTGCAACACCTGGAGATACCCGATCACCACGAGCGCGCTTCCCACACAGGAGCTCACGATCCCCGGTAAGCCCGGTACGAACAAGCTTCCCCCGGCGAAAAACACCGAAACCCATAAGACGGTTTGAAGGGAAAGAGCCCGGACAAAGCGGAGGAGCCCTACCCACTCCGACATGGCCACAAGGAGGAAATACAGGTTGAGTACCAGGAAAAACGCGGCGAAAAACCGCCCAAAAATCTCCCCCTTGCGGATTCCCATGACTAGAAAAACCATGGCAACACTCAGGAGAACAAACAACCAGAAACGCAGGGAATCGGGAGAAGCCTGCACCCGGCCCAGCAGGTTCTTAGTCCAGCCTCCCGGAAAATAACCGGAAAACAGCAGGGCTAAAAAATGCAAAGAGAGCCAAAAGGTCAGGATCACGTAAAAAAGCCGCCGGAAACGGGTATAGAAACACCCGATCCCCATCCCTAATCCCAGAAGCAGGAAAATCGCAGCCGGCCAGCCCAATCCTGCCTCAAAGCCGACTATCCAGTCATCGAGAAACACGCTTTATCCTCCTTGTCCCTCCAAAATTGATTTTGCTGCAAAAACTCATTTCAGCGAGGCCCCGTTGCCATCAGCAACGCCTCATCTGGTGTTTTCTCGCACGCATCAATGACCACGTCCGGTTACAGTGCTGCTGAAAAGGCCATCCTTGGCCTTTTTGCTGCGAAAATGCGGTGATTTCGGCGGCTGATTCAGGCAACTTAGGCCCAGGCTTCCTT
>DATIKP010000049.1 GCA_035477455.1 Atribacteraceae bacterium | reverse complement strand
CGGTCCGTATCAATCAAATCGCACGGGTCTTGACCACCGGACGACCGGAAATCGGTTTCTTCGTCGAAAGCGCACCGTCGCAACTCCAGGAAATCTGGAAAAAAGCTGACCTGATCATATCGAAAGGACAAGGGAACTTCGAAACCCTAAGCGACAGACCGGAAACCATCTTTTTTTTTCTGAAGGCCAAATGTTTGCCGGTAGCCAGGGCACTGGGAGTCAACCAGGGGGCGTTGATCCTGAAAAAAAACCGGGGTTGAGTGGATGATTCTTGTCCTTCAAAATGCGTAGCGCTTTACCGGCTTCGTAAGCGATCGGCGATCAAATGCCTTCTTGAGTCGTTAATATCTTATCCTGCCTTAAACTGGCCGATTCCCGTTTTCCAGCCGCCAATCATCGTAAAGCTTGACCTATATATTCCCCGGGCTCATTTTAATTTCATATCTGACCCTCCTCCCGCTTTCTGATAAACGCTATCGATTGTTACCTGAATGTCACGTTGTTTCAATTCATGATCGATGCTCCTCCCGCTTTCTGATAAACGCTATCGATTGTTACGCCATAAAATCCCTTTCATATTTGACAATTCGGTGATTCACGCTATAAACTTGTGATCAGAATACGAAACATACCTTATTAAGGATGGCACAAACCCGGGCATGCTTCTTCAAATAAGGTTTTTCCAATCGTCCTTTAGGATATGAGATAAAACGTAAGGGTCCCTTAACCATATGAGTATATTGGAAGGAATACCTGTCAGGGCTGCAGGAGGGGTACTGGTCAAAAAAGACGCCGGAGAATGGAAGGTATTATTGATTCAAAAAAGACAGTCAAGACTATGGATGCTTCCTAAAGGACATCTCAAGGAGGGCGAAACGTCCGCCGAGGCCTCGCAACGGGAGGTTGCCGAAGAAACCGGCTTCGCAGTCACCCTGGGACCATTGATCGGAGCTATTTCCTTCTCGTATACCCGGAACCTGCAGCGTTTCCACGAGACTGTGGATTTTTATCTCATGACCACCGAGTATGCCCGGGATTGGTGGGATGAAGACGAGATCCTGCAAAGCAAATGGTTTTCTTTCGAAGAAGCGCAAAACACCCTTGCTTTTCCCGATGAGAGTGGCATACTTCGGGAAGGCAGGCAGCTGCTGGAAGGATTGTAAATATTTGGATCATGATCTGATAGTGCTCTTTCCCGGTGTTGTGTGTAAGTTTCGTGTGGCGCCCGAGAACGCATGGTTTATTACGAGGGCTTCACCAGGAGGGAAGGGAGGGTGATAGGTTGTCGGGGGAAGAGTAGGAATATCGAAGCAGCAGAGCATAGTGAACCAAGGAGGTAGACCGATGGAGCTTTTGAAGATCTCGTCTAAAACCAGACCAGCAGCTCTTGCGGGAGCCTTAGCAGGAGTTATACGAGAAAACGGAAAAGCGGAAATGCAAGCAGTGGGTGCCGGAGCGGTGAACCAAGCAGTTAAGGCCATTGCTATCGCGCGTGGATACCTTGCACCCAGTGGAATCGATTTAGTGTGCATTCCGGCATTTGTCGATGTTCGCATCGATGATATCGAAAAAACAGCTATCAGGTTTATTGTTATACCAGGTTGAAACAATCTAATCCAAGAAAGGGAGGCAGAGAAAAACATGAACAAACGGGATTTGGTGGACGCAGTGGCTGAAGAATTGAAAAAAAATGGGATGGAAATCACTAAGAAAGACACGGCAATGGTTATCGATATTCTTTTTGATATTGTGCAGGAAGAATTGAAGAAAGAAGATGGGAAAATTCAGTTGGTTGGGTTTGGAACGTTTGGGGTGAAAACCAGGGCCGGCCGGAGGGGAAGGAATCCTCAGACAGGTAAAGAGGTGCAAATTCCTGCGAGCAGAGTACCATTTTTCCGTCCCGGTAAAGTCTTGAAGGAAATGGTGAAATAATCTTTCAACTGGTTTGAGTATCACTCGACAAAGAAGGGGTCCGACCCCTTCTTTTTTTGACCCGTAGAGCACTTTTGGGATGAGTCAGCGAATGAAAGGAACCGTACACATGCTCTGCGACTATCATATTCACAGCCGCATGTGCGGAGATGCGGTTGGTTCATTCGAGGAATATATCCAATGTGCCCTGGAACGGGGTGTGTCCGAAATCGGTTTTTCCGGACATTGCCCCCAGTATTATTATCCTCCGGGGAAGCGGACCAATATGTGCTCCATACCTGACCATGCAGTCGGTCATTATCTCCAGGAACTCGAGCTACTTCGGGAGAACTATCAGAAGATAATTACCGTTCGTATTGGATTGGAAATCGATTATATTCCCGGCAAAGAAAAGCTCTTACGTCCCATCATTGATCTCTATGAATGGGACTACCTGTTGTTGTCTGTCCATTTCCTCGGTGATTGGCCTTTCGATGATCCAGCATACCTCCCGATCTTTCACAATCAGAATATCGCCGAAATCTATCGGTACTACTATCGGATTCTTATTCAGGGGATGCTGACCGGATGGTTCGATATCGTGGCCCACTTCGATCTCCCCAAAAAATTCGGTCACCGCCTGGCCGAGCCGATTTGCGAAGAGGAAGAGGCTTTGAAGGTCTGCCTGGAAAAGGGATTAACTCTGGAAATGAATACCGCCGGTTTCCGTAAGCCGGTTGGTGAAGCTTATCCATCGCGGGCGATCCTCAGGAAGGCATCTGGACTTGGCATCCCAATCTGCTTGGGTTCCGATGCCCATCGACCTGGTGAAGTGAGCCAGGATTTCGACCAGGCGCTGGTCATCCTGCGGGAAGCGGGATTCCGGGAACTCGCCGGGTTTCATAAAAGAGAGCTATTTCGCTATCCCATACCGGACGGCATTCACCTTTGAAGATGATCATGACCATGCTTGGTCTGGTTGTCATGGTTCCCCTCCTGTATTCCCGGTTTGCAGGTACGCATCCGGAATCTTTTTTTATCCGAAATTTTATATGGATTTATCTGGTTTCCCTTTTGGCGGTCTTCCTAATGCATATCTACAGACTGGGGAAATGAAAAACCGGTTATTAGGTCGTTGGCCAATAGCCGTTAAGGTAAATAAAAAGCGCAAATTATTCGGTATTCCTCAAACCCATTGGCCTAAAAGACCGTCCCACATCACCCCTCTCACAGCTGGACGGCCTCAATCATCCGTTTTTTACCTGAGTTTACCTGTTATCCCTGAACCGAATCAGGACAGGACCTGGACATCCCGGGCTCAAACAGCCCACTGCCGGCCCAAACGGGACCGAAAGCGGCCAGATTCATTCAGTTCATCCTCCGGTGCTCCCCCGAACCGGGGTTCAGGAGACACTTCTCCCCCCCCCGGCAGGGAGGTTAGGTCGAGCCTTCCCGAGCCAAGGCCTGGTCCGGACCGGCCTGGTTGGCCAGGTACCGGGCCATGGTCTGGAAATTGTGGATGACCGCATGAGCCATCAACTAGAAACCGGTTTTCTGCTTCCCATAGTAGCGGATCTTCCTGGCTCCGTGCCGGGTCAGTTTGGCGATCACCCGTTCCACCCGGGCGCGCCATCGGTACTCTTCCTTGAATTGAGGGCCTGCCGGGCGGCTTGCAGCAGTGCCTCCTCTGGGGATGGATGATGATCCGGCCCTGGGAGGAGGTGGGGCACTGAGTCCGGAGGGCACACCGGGCACAGGCGGTTTCCGGAAAAAAATGAGGGCCGGCCGTCTGAAGGGGAATGGTCTCCCCCCCCCGGACGGGTGATGGTCTGTTGGGGCAGGTCGATCCCCTCCTCCCCGGCGGTCCGGAGCACCAGGCGCATGGCCAGGATGATCAGGGTAGAGGTGTCCCGGCGGGAGGGGGCCCCGGTAACCATGAAGGAGTCCACCAGCTCCGAGCCGTCTTCCCTGAACAGCCCGGCGCTGAGGGCCTGCTGCAGGGTGCGCTTCAGGTACTCCCGAATGGTCGGTCGGCCATGAACCGCTCTGGTGGCGGCGGTGCAGGGTGGAGCGGGTCAGGTGTACCGGGGACGGCGACTGAGCCCCAGGGCGTACTTGACCCGGCCATCGAACAGGGCCGCTTCGGGCATCTTCCGGTAGCTCCAACTCTGCTGGAGCATGATCAGGAGGGACACAAAGGTCAACCGGGGGGAGGGAGGTCCGGCCGGTGGTGGTGGAGAACAGATGGGC
>DATIKP010000048.1 GCA_035477455.1 Atribacteraceae bacterium | reverse complement strand
TCAGGAGTAGGATGGTATCGCCGGGGGCTATGCCCGTCAGCGCTTCACGCCACTCATCAAGCGTCTGAACTGTTTGCCGGTTGACTTCAAGGAGGATGTCCCCCGGAGCGAGACCTACTGCTTCGGCTGGCCCGCCCGGCTGAATCGATACAACCACTAACCCCAGGTTAACTTGTAACGCAAATTGATTGACCAATTCCGGAGTAATTGCGGCTATTTCGAGGCCCAAATTAACCATCGGTTCCACCACAGGCGGGAGAGCGATTTCCTGCTCCAACTCTTCAAGCACCACCTCAAAATTAAGCAGTGTCTTATCGCGCCATAATTCGATAGTCACCCGGTTCCCAGGCCTATGGTCTCTTATGGTCTGCTGCAGGGCCCAGACACTGTCAATAAGAACATCGTCGATCCTCAGGATGATGTCCCCCCGTTGGATACCCGCCATAGCAGCCGGGCTTTCGGGACTCACGTCCGAGATCAGGGCACCTCTTGCTTCTTCAAGACCAAATTGTTCAGCGATTTGGGGGGTTACATCCTGAATAAAAACGCCCAGCCAAGCTCTGATTACTCTTCCGACTTCGATCAAATCATCAAGAAGCGCCTTAGCCATATTGATGGGTATGGCAAACCCAACACCTTGAGCAAAAGGAATAATTGCCGTGTTGATCCCGATAACTTCCCCCTGGAGATTCAAGAGGGGTCCTCCGCTGTTTCCCGGATTAATGGCCGCGTCGGTCTGGAGGAAGTTTTCATACTCCCGTCCGGTATCCCCGGCGGTGATCGGCCGTCCTTTGGCGCTGAGAACGCCCGTGGTAACCGAGTGGGAAAGGCCAAAGGGGTTTCCGATTGCGATCACCGATTCACCAACCCGGGTGGCATCGGAATCTCCCAAAGTTACGGTGGGTAGCGTTTCGTCCGAGTCGATCTTCACTACAGCGAGGTCAGTGAGGGGATCGGCACCGATTACCCGCCCGGTATATAGCCGTCCGTCCAGGAGCGTAACGTTGATTTCTTCAGCATCCTGAATGACGTGGTGATTGGTTATGATATAACCATCCTCCCGAAAGATGAACCCGGAACCGAGCCCACGCTGGGGTATCCGCCGTGGCGCTTCTTCTTGGGGGACATCGAAAAACCGGCGGAAAAACGGATCGTCGAAGAAAGGACTAAGTGGTGATCTGAACCGGGTTGTTCGGTAACGCACCGTATCGATATACACAACTGAAGGGCTGACCTGTTCAGCGATATCGGCAACCAAGTGCGCAGCTTCAGGAAGTACCGTAGCGCCAACTCCCGTCGTCAGCGAGAAAATCGTCAACATAGAAAAGAACACCAATATAAATAAAAATGGGACTTTGCGTATGTTCATGTTACCAGCCTCCTTAAAAGTTCAGAGAATTAAATATTTCATTGATGATTTCCGGATCCAGATTGCCGATCAGTGTGACAAAAAATCCCCGTATTTCACCCGCCAGAATTGACAAATCACCTTCTTTCCTGAAAACGATAGAATTCACCGGCCGAGATTGGGAGAGGACCTGAGGATAGACTCTCTGAAAAATGGAAAAAAAATTGATTCCATCACTGAAAAGCGACTGGAAAACTTCTCCCTCGTCTCCTCTGACCTTAAACACTCGGGCCAGCCGGTAACCCGGTGGTAAAATCTGGGGCCTGAGAATTTTATCTCTACGTACCTCTTCCTGGGGGATCGCCGACAATTTGGCGAGACACTTCTCCATGGCTTCGACCGCAAGGGCGATCTGTTCAAAATCCGGGGTAAAATCACGGTACAGAAATCGCCCCTCTTTGAGGGCACGCCCATCGGATCCGAAATAAGTCTGAGAAGTCAGGGCTCCCCGATCGTCGAGAGAAAAAGAGCGCACTACCGCCTCCGCATCGCGACTCAAAATCAACACCTGATTGTCCTGGAATTCCAACAGGTAATTTTTCTGAAATAAATCGATATTGTCTTCGAGAACCGGCAAAAAGGGTATTTCAAAGCCGGGCATCATGGTCACCACAATTTGTTCCGCCACATCATAAACAAAGCGGTAGTTATCGGTTCCCACGATGACCAGGTTTTCTTCGCTCAAATTTTTCCATACGAACCCGCTGTTTTTCAAATAGGCCATCTCATAGAAAGTATCCCGGTTTTTTTGAAAATTACGAGTCCGCCATATCCCCCAGAAGTCATTTGGGGTGGTTTTTTCGATCACGTTTTCCAGGAAGAAAGACACCTCGTCGGGACTCAAAACCCGGCCGTTTGAAGAAGGAACCACTGCAAGAAAACAACACAAAACAAGACCACCGGCAACCAGTGAAACAAATTTTCTCATAAAAGAATCAATCTTTCCCGGGAGGGAGATTAATTCGGGATACCGGATAGTCAACGGTGTTGATTTCAAACAATCGGTGATTGTATGCCGGTTCAAACTGCTGACCGCTGAGGCTCCGATGCAAATTTTCATAGGGCTCGATAAAACGGATGGCAATCTCCCGGGTGGCCTGATACCGAGGCAGAAGAAATAAAAGCAGAAGCAGAACACCCAGCGTCGCAGCCACGATCAAGACGAACTCCCGGATATGCGAAACTATGAGGCCGAAACGCAATGCTTCCAAGTTGAGGCGAACCGAACGACGCACCTCCTCCGGAACCTCCCGCTTCATAGTACCCAGGATCTCTTTCAGCCGCCTTATTCCAACCAGCTCCTCTTCACAATCCCGGCATTGAAGAAGGTGATTACGAATCACTTTTCGGTCGTCCTCTGCCAACTCTTCGTCAAGAAAACCGGAAAGATTGTTTTTTACCCAGTCACACTCCATTTTGTTCATCTCCAAGTCGTCAGGAAACCTTTCCCGTAGATCTCTTCCATCGTCTTTTTGACCTGACGGCGGGCGCGGTGAAGTCGGGATCGAACCGTCCCCAACGGACACCCGATTATTTCACTGGTTTCTTCGTAGGAGTGCCCCATAACATCACAGGCCAAGATCACTTCACGCATTTTCAGCGGTAGTTCCTGAATGGACTTTTCCAGGTCGACCATCATCTGGTTCTTGATCGCCTTTTCTTCCGGACCATCCTCTTTGGCTTCGATATAATCGAGAATATTTTCTTCATCTTCCCCATCGTTGGTTTTCCATGGAAGAAACGTTTTCAGCAATTTCTCCTTCTTGTACTGATGCCGATAGATATTCAATAAAATGGCATATATCCAGTTCTGCAAAGGATATCGGCTATCAAAGCTCCGGCGGTATTTGAAGGCCCGAAGCATTGTTTCCTGGTAGAGGTCTCGAGCCCGGTCAAGATTGCCACTCAAATAACAGGCAAAGCGAATTATATCTTTTTCACAGGAAAGAACTTGTTTTTCAAACCAAACTCTTTCCTCTTCGAAAGTCAAACCCTGGTACCAGGGAAGTCCCTTGCTTTCCGTCTGAATCATTTGCCTGCTCCTTCCCGTTTTCGAATAGCATGAATCACGATACACATTACTTACTTCGTAACAAGAAAATAGTTCCTATCTTAAAGGAAAAACCGGTGATACTCTTCGGGAGACACGCTGATTTCCTTGCCTTCCTCTAATTGGAGTTGGATAGTATCTTTGAAGATGTTCACTTCCAAAATCTTTCCCAAACCTTTCGGAGTCAGGACTTTGCTGCCTTTCTTGGGAAGACAGTGAACAAGCCTGCGGTATTGCGGGTACTCGTAGGACAGACAGCACATCAGCCTGCCACAGACCCCCGATATTTTAGCTGAATTTAAGGTCAAGTTCTGCTCCTTGGCCATCTTGATCGATATCGGTTCAAAATTCATCAGAAATGTGCTGCAACACAGGCAACGCCCGCAGATTCCACACCCGCCAATCATGCCGGCCTCATCTCTAACTCCCAGTTGCCGCAATTCGATCCGTGTACGAAATATCGAGGCCAGGTCTTTGACCAGATTTCTAAAGTCAACTCGTTCTTCCGATCCGAAGTAAAAAAAAAGACGACCCCGGTCAAGAGTATAATGCGCTTTTAAAAGCTTCATGGTCAATTTATGTTCAGCAATTTTTTCCCGAGCCACCTGAAAGGCGACCTTTTCCTTCTCCCGGTTTGCTTCCGCTTGATGAATGTCCACATTGTTCAACAATCGAAGAACCGGTTTTAAGTTCGCTTTTTCCCGGTATGGATATGGTTCTTTGACCACAACACCGATTTCCATTCCAAAAGAAGTTTCAACCACACAAAGGCAGCCCGAACGAAGTTCAAGCTGACGTGGATCAAAACAATAGCTTTTCAAATTGTTTTCGAACTTTATTCCTACCGCATGGCGCATTGCAGCGCTCCTCTCAAAACGATTTTATCGAAGTAAGGTTTTTATTTTGAAAGTATTTCATTCTAACAGATTTTTATCAGTATCTGTCCAGTTTTCACTAGACAATAAAGTTCTCACAGACAACAAAAAATGGATAGATTGTATATCCAGTTGAGGATTGTCAGAAAGTCTCTCGGTGTAGGATTCGATTTGGGCAATGAGAGTGGTGAGAGTAGACAGGTCAAAGCGTTCGGCATCCTGTGCCAATTCACTCTCCAGGTCCGGAAAACACAGTGACTGATGACTGTCCGGTCCCAGTAACCGATAGAGAATCACATCTCGCGTATAAGACTCCAAACAGGATAAGAGAGGTACCAATTCACCAAGGACCCAATCCGGAAGAGACACATCTTTTTCCCGTTGTCCCCGGAGCCATTTACCGAACGTGAGCACATGATCCGTCCCGATAAGTTTCCTCCAAAATTCAATCATCCGGTACTTGATCGGTTTGACCTGCTCAATCAGCTCGCTTAAACGGTGCATTGCATTCTTCCTGGAAACTGTTTGCTTATTTATAGGCAGGCTCTCCTGCCATTTCAGAATATTATGCAGAGCTTTCTGCCCGCTCTCGCGTTCGAGGCCAAACGGGTTCCCCTGCATCACTATCTGATCGATTTCCCGGATTGACTCCTCTATTTCCTTGAGAGTTTTATCTCCCTCGGCGTCAAGGATCGACAAGAGATCGCTCTTGATCTCAAGGAAGGACTCCTTCATTGACTGAAACGCCTCTTGCAACTTGAGCGCATCGCCAATTTTCCCAGCCGCTTCCCGAGAGAGAATCTCCGCCGTATGCGACGCGACTCCCTTTATGTCAGAAAGGTATTTATTAATCTCCTCCGAAGAGGGATATGAGAAAACAATCTGGCGACAACGGGAAAGCAAGGTAGGAAGCAGATTTTCCGGACGAGTGGTGATCATCAGGATCAGGCTTGCTGGAGGGGGCTCTTCCAGGCTTTTTAAAATACAATTTGCCGCTTCTTCAGTCATCAACTCCACACCGGACAGAATGCCGAACCGGTAGGGAGACAGCATCCGCTGCAAAGACATCCAGTGGATAAAAGACCGGACATCATCAATACGTAGATAGCCATCTTTCGGTGTAACACGCATGACATCGGGATGGGTTCCCGCTTTGATCAATAAACAGGCCATGCATCCTCCACAGGCTCCTTCAGAACCCCGCTTTGAGCAATTGAAAAACGAGGCCGTTTCCAAGGCGAATGTCGTTTTACCACACCCCGAAGGGCCGGAGAAAAGGAAGGCATGTCCCAGTCGGCCAGAAGTCAAGAGCTTGCCTATAAACAACTTTGGAAAATCATGACCACAGACATCTCGCCACGCCATCGCTGGACTAAAACCTTTCGTACCGGTTAATGGGTACTTCGAAGAGCACGCCTCCGCCCCTTACGACTTTCACCGTTTGAGGAACATAGGGCCCAATCGGTTCGTTGATCGGCATGGTTGATTCGACGATTTCTTCCCTCTGAGCGCAGGTTTTTCTGATAATTTCCAGGACGTCTTTCCTTCTTCCTTCAGCGACTCCGATTAAAAACGTTGTATTTCCTTCCCGGAGAAACCCTCCTGTCGAGGCCAGCTTGGTAAACGGCAGATTTTCTTCCCGCAGGGCGTCCATCAACCGGGCAGCGTCCAGGTCGCGCACCACGCAGACATATAAAGCCGTCACGTTATCCATGGCTTCCGTTTCCCCCTTGTTTGATCATGATCCTCTTAACTACCACATCGATTATCTCTTGGAAAACACAATCCCGTTCCTCCATGGTCGAAATTCTTACAAACCTCTCCGGGTACCGGCGGCAAAGCTCGTAAAAGCCTTCCCTGATCTTTTCCAACAGCCCACACCTGGATAAAAATTCTCTTTCGAACCTTAGCTCAACATCATCGGTATGTCTAAGGGAGCGCCTGAGACCCTCTTCTGGTTCTACATCCAGAAATAAAGTGAGATCGGGAATCAGGTTTTCGGTCGCTGTTCTGTTCAGATTTTCCAAAACATCATGAGGCAATCCTCTGCCAAAACCCTGATAGGCCAGTGTTGAATCGGTAAATCGGACACAGAGCACAATGTTCCCTCTTTCCAGGGCGGGTCGTATTACTTTTACAACGTGTTCGCGCCGAGCGGCTTCAAAGAGAAAAACTTCAGTCAGTGGATCAATCTCCCCGGTTGACGGATCGAGAACAATCTTCCGAATGGCTTCGCCAACCGGGGTTCCTCCCGGTTCATGCGTGAGGACACCGGGATAGCCAAATTCCACAAGGCGTTTCCACAGGCGACGGGAATGAGATGATTTCCCGCAACCTTCGATGCCCTCAAGGGTTACAAAAAATCCCCGGTCAATTGTTCTGACCATCTTCAATGACCCGCGGATAGATCACCACCCGCCGGAACGGCTCTTCACCGATGCTTTGTGAAAAAAGACGGTAACGTTCAGCGATCTTATGCTGCATCCTGCGCACAAAGGCGTTGCGCGGTGTTAATTCCGTCGACGTCCCAGCCCGCAATACCTGTCTGGCCGCTCGTTCAGCCTCCAAAAGTCCGGTTTCTTCGCTCTCGCCGTCGCCCAGTTCCCGGCTCCCCAGTCCGAACAAGTCCTGTACGAAGCGCAGCACCTGGACATAGGTGTTGCTCCGGATAACGTGAACCGGCATCCCCCGTCCCTCCGCATCTTTAATTTTGCTGATCCGTTTACGGTAGCGACTTTTCAGGGTCAGAACGATATCGGTTTTGTTCAGATCCTCGACAATTTCCAGAGGAACCCGCCACTGTCCAATGGCCCGCTGAACAAAGTTTTTACTGATGGCGAACAAATATACCCGAAGCATACGCCCTTCCAGATATTCCAAGGCCACAGGTTCCTGGAACGGTTCTTCTTTTATAGAATACATTTCCAGTTGCGGTTGTGTTAGGACTTCGATGGCACCGTCACGGGTTTTCTTGCGAACCTCCGGCCGGGGATCATACCCACGAAGCAGAACATCCACAGCTTGAGCAGTATCCCGGTAGACAGCCAGAGTATCACGTTCCCTGAGTTCAACAACAATATCAAAGGTCGGAAGTGTTTTGCGTTCAAGAATCGCTTTTTGGGACCCCCGCCTTTTCGCCTCCTCATCACCGAGAATAACCGACTGAATCCCTCCGACCAAGTCGGTGAGAGTGGGATTCAAAAGAAGGTTTTTCAACGTATTGCCATGAGCGGTCGCAACCAGCTGAACTCCCCGTTCAGCGATCGTCCGGCAGGCACGGGCTTCTTCTTCACGACCGATTTCGTCAACGATAATTACCTCGGGCATATGATTCTCCACCGCTTCTATCATTACGTCATGCTGACGCTCCGGGGAAGAGACCTGCATTCTTCTCGCTCTTCCTATCGCCGGATGAGGAATATCTCCGTCACCGGCAATCTCATTGGAAGTATCAACCACTACCACCCTCCTTTGAAATTCATCGCTTAAAACCCTGGCTATTTCCCGAAGTTTGGTAGTCTTTCCAACTCCCGGAGGACCAAGCAACAAAATATTCTTTCCCGAAACGATAACATCGCGAACGATGTCAATTGTTCCGTAGACGGCTCTTCCCACCCGGAGTGTCAAGCCCACGACGGCACCCAACCGGTTTCGGATACATGAAATCCGGTGGAGGGTCCTCTCCATCCCAGCCCGGTTATCTCGGGTAAACACCCCGACACGCTGAACAATATAATCGATGTCCTCCCTCTCGATGAGCCGTTCGGAAAGAAAGCTGAACCCTTTGTCGTACCGGACTTCGGGGGGACGTCCCAAATCAACGATCACTTCGATCAGGTCTTCGCTGTTTTCTTTTTCTTCAAGCGGTTTACGGACAAAATCAGGCATGACCGCAAACAAGTTATCCAGATTGTCGACCACACCAACACGCAGGCTTTCGCTCATAAATATCCTTTCTCTATCGATTACCGCTGGTAGGGCGGCATTTTTAGGTCATTTGCCCGACGAGCCTGCTTTCCTTTCCAGCGACTCGTTGATCAAAGAACGGGAAACAAAGACACATTCTCTCCCCGCATATTATAGAGGAAAAAACCCGTGCCGCCAAATCGATTATTTTCAAATAGCCCCAGGCTTTCCTCAGCGTTCAATGTTGACTATACTCTTCATGAAGAGGGTTTTTCGACTCAGGCTAGGAGAACTACCGGCAATGAAGAAACTAAGGTATGAGCGTCAAAAATGGAACCAATGGGAACATTTGATTCGGCAACTGTTTGGAGCACTATGATCATGAAGCTTTTAATCGTCAGCGACCGTGTGGATCCTCTTGTATACAGCAATTCCTGCCGTGACCGTTTTTATGACGTGGCATGCGTCGTTTCCTGCGGAGATCTACCGGAATATTATCTTGATTTTGTCGTCAGCAATTTAAATGTCCCCCTCTTTTTTGTCCATGGAAACCACGATCCTTCGGGAGGGAAAATGAGTTTGGCCGGCGGGATCAACCTCGATGAACGGGTGGTTTTTTTCAAGGGCGTGTTTCTGGCCGGACTCGAGGGATCGATCTGGTATAACGGTGGCCTGCACCAATACACCGAGCGGAGCATGTACTGGAAGTACCTGAAACTGGTTCCCAAATTGGCCGCGGCTGGGATCCGGCGCAAACGAAAACTAGATGTCTTCGTTTCCCATTCTCCGCCGGCCGGCCTACACGAGGGAATGGATCCTGCCCACCGTGGTTTTAAAACTTTTGTTCAACTGATACAAAAATACAAACCGTCTTACCACGTACATGGTCATACGCATTTGTATGACCGAAATCAGACATATCAAGATCAACTGGGCTTGACGACGGTAATCAACGGATACAATTACCGGATTCTGGATCTGGCGAGTGATCGACATGGGTGACTTAAAAAGGAGATTCGAATCGGTGCAGCAGTTTGACCGTCTTTATCGTAAAGCCTTTTTCAAGAAATTGACCGGAGCTCTCAATAAACACCAAAACAGGCTTATCCCCTTCCGAGAAATCAAGGAAGTGATCGGTGTCGGGGGCGAACACCATGCCGGCAATCGGACTGTAGAGATTGACCAGATTGTAGGCAGTGAAAACCGTTTTGAGGATTTTGACCGAACCTTTCTGCCACTGAAAAAATCTGGCCGCTCCAAGTGGGTGAGGGTCAACCAGTTGCGGATGCGCTCCGAAGGCTTTCCTCTCGTCTCTCTCTACCAGGTTGGACCGTACTTTTTTATCCGTGATGGCCATCATCGCATTTCCGCAGCAAAACATGCCGGCCAGCGGTTTATCGACGCGGAGGTGATTGAGCTCAAGTTGCCGGAGGACACGGATACCGCTTCGACAAAATCCCCGGAGGAATACTTTCTCCACCTCGAAGAAAAAATGTTCCAGCGGAAAACCGGACTTACCGATATCCGGCTAACCATACCGGGAGGGTACTTGGAAATACTCCGGCTGATCAAGAGTTTTCAATGTTCCGATTCTTTGAACCATAAAAGCACCCATGAAACCTGTCCTGGTGCAATGCCTTGGGAGCAGGCCGTGCAGGAATGGTATCGCTCCTGCTTTCAGCAGGCGCTGTCCGTCATTCTAACCAGTGGCGTGATGTCTCGATTTAAAAACCGAACCCCCGCCGACCTGTATCTTTGGACACTTTACAATGTCGAGGCGCTGCGAAAGGCGGCTTGCTTCGTTCCCGATCATAAAGAGCTGAATTTACCAAAAAGGCGGCCGGATTCCCTGTTCGGTTCACCTGCATGATTGTTCGAAAGAAAGAAGATATGATACAATAAAATAGTACGTTAACAATGAAATTGGAGACAGTCTCGCAGTGCAATGTTGCCGGGTTACACGGGTTATCAGCCCTTAGCCGGTACTTCGTTTCAACCTGGTTATTGAATGCTGGAGACAACCGTGTTGTCGATACCAACCATTAATAAAGAAAAACTGTTAGCCGAAATCCGCGATGAAGTCAAGATTTGTTCGAAGTGCCCACTTTCTCGTGAGCGCAAACTCACTGTTTTTGGAGAAGGCAATCCTGATGCTGTAGTCATGTTCATCGGAGAGGCGCCAGGTGAAGATGAGGATTCAACCGGAAGGCCTTTTATTGGAAAAGCGGGCCAGCTTCTGACTAAAATACTTGCATCGGTCAAGATCTCCCGTGAAGAGGTCTATATCGCCAACACGATAAAATGCCGCCCCCCAGGAAACCGGGTTCCTCACGAAGAGGAAATGGGAATGTGTTTTCCCTATCTCGAAGCCCAAATCGCCATCATCAACCCGACACTGATCGTCACCCTGGGCGGTGTTTCCACCAATTTTCTCCTGGAATCGAAACTACCGATCAGCCAAATCCGAGGGCGTTTAATCGAATGGCGTGGTGGAAAAAAAATTTTCCCAATGTTTCATCCCAGTTTTCTTTTACGTCATCAATCACCAAAACCGGGGATGCCCCGCTATCAAACCTGGATGGATGTAAAAGAGGTGCGAAAAATGATCGATCTCTTTCAAGCCAATTCCTGAACGGTGCGCCTTTGACCCAAGGAAATAGAACAAAAACCTCTTGATTCATTGTGAAACAAGCAATCGATATTGTATTATCATTTATAATGGTGTTTTTCTTTCTCCTATAAGGAAACGTCCTCCTGATCCAGAGCCGTCCGGTCCGAAGGTGGCCGGCTGGAGGACCGGGGAAAAAACGATGTTGTGATATAATGACTGGCAGCATGCAAAAGGAGGCACGCTCTATGAGTTACTTCGATTCCATCAAAGCATTCACCACTGAACAAATCGTCAGGCTCATTGTCGGTTCTTTACGGAACGTTTCCGATGAGACGATCATCAGGTTGACGTATCTTGCAGAAAAGCTCACCCCAATCGAATATTATCGCGACCAGACTCGCGGTCTCCGGCAGATGTTTCAAGACCAACGGCCACAGGTGGTTTTAGCGCGGCGGGTTTTCCAGGAGACCAGTCCGGCAGTGCGGGAAAAACTCATGGTTAACCTCATCGTCAAGAGCATCCTGCTTGGTGTACCCAAACGACAACGCCTGGAAAAAGAATTGGGTTGCCAGGTACCGTTGTTTTTCGTGGTCAGTCCCACCATGCGCTGCAATCTCACCTGTTACGGGTGCTATGCCGGTGAATACCGGAAAGAAAGCGATATGCCCATCGAATTGATGGACCGGATTTTTAATGAAGCGAAGGAAATGGGGATGAATTTTTTAACCATTTCCGGCGGCGAGCCGTTTCTCCGAAGCGAACATCTGGATTTATTCGAAAGACATTCCGACATATCATTCCAGATTTATACCAATGGAAGTCTGATCGACCGAGATACCGCAAAACGTCTGGCTCACATGGGGAACGTGTACCCCGCGATCAGTGTGGAAGGCTACGAGAAGGAAACCGATGCCCGCCGCGGCAAAGGAGCTTTCGCCAAGGTCATG
>DATIKP010000047.1 GCA_035477455.1 Atribacteraceae bacterium | reverse complement strand
AGGAAATGCAGGGAAAAATCACCCGTTTTCTGGAAATGATATTTGCCCGTCAGGCTGGAATCGAAGCTGAGCGGGCAGGAGAAACCGAGGTCCTGGAAATCCGGGTTACACCGGACCAGGTTTCCATTGTTCCGGGTCCTGGGGACTTTCCAGCTTCTCAGGGGGGTGTCGGTGTGAGTTTCTATGTTGAACCCCACCCCGAAGAAATGTGATGCTTACAGCCTATGAGTTTGTTGGCTGGGAGTTGGTGCCGAAGGCGGGAGTCGAACCCGCACGGGCGCAGGGCCCGCTAGATTTTGAGTCTAGTGCGTCTGCCTGTTCCGCCACTTCGGCACAATCCAGAAAGTAGTATAGTCAATACCTAAGATTTTTTCAACAGAAACCCCGACAGAAGGTGATCAAATGCCACCGGAGAAGAAAAATATCGTCCTGATCGATGGCTATTCCCTTGCCTATCGGGCTTTTTACGCTCTTCCCAGGTTCGAAACCCGTGCCGGGCACCCGACCGGAGCGACGTACGGTTTTTATACGATGCTTTGGAAAGTGATCGAAGGCCTGGATCCCTACACGGTGCTGGTGGCTTTTGATTTTCCCCGGAAAACCTTCCGCCACTCGATCAGTGAAGCATACAAAGCACACCGGAAACCAACCCCGGACGAACTAAAGCTTCAGTTTCAGGACATCAGGGAAATCATCGGTCTCCTAAGTTTTGACTGTCTCGAGGAACCGGGGTACGAAGCCGACGATATAATCGGAAGCCTGAGAGACCCGGCGGCTCGCATTGCTCCGGTATCCATCCTGACCTCGGATCTGGACATGATGCAGTTGGTCGACGATCGAACTGTTCTCCTGCGTACGGTGAGGAGATTAAGTGCCTGGCAACGACTCGATGTGGAAGCCATCCTTCGGGATATGGGAGTCAGCCCTCGACAGGTGGTTGATCTGATCAGCATGGTCGGGGATCCCTCGGACAATATTCCCGGTATCCCCGGAATCGGGGAAAAAACCGCCGTCCGCCTTCTTCGTGATTACAACGATTGGGAAGGGATCCTCTCTCATCTGGACGACCTGCCTCTTCGCCTCCGAAAAGCGGTGGAGGACTACCGGGGAACTGTTGTGGAAAACCGTAAACTGGCCACGATCCTGACCAACCTTCCGCTGAAGGTCGACTTCGGACAATGGGACCGGACACAGGTTCACTGGGACGAACTGGTTGAGAAGCTCGTACAGCTCGAGTTTCGTAAGGCGAAGGATCGCTTGTTCAGCCTGCGGCCCTCCCGAACCGGATCCGGGGCCGGTCAACGGGGCTCCGGGAACGAGCAGAAACTCACGTGCCGGGAAGCCTACCGGTTCTTCGTTTATCCCTTGCCCGAGAATAGAAAAGCGCTACTTGACGAACTCGACGGCGCTGACGCCACCCGATTTGTCAATGCCCAAACCGCGCTGTTTCTGACTCATCCATGTCTGATGCGCACGGTAGAACGCCTGATCGCTGAGGAGAAGGAGAATCTTCCCGGGCTCATGGTCGCCTTGGCTCCTTTTTTGTCTTTATCGCGGCAATGGCTGGAAGACAATCCGGCTCTTTTTGCCATCTACCGGAGAGTGGAGGTTCCCTTGCTGAAACGATTCCTGACCGAGACGAACCGAAATGATATCCGGGAACTCTATCTTTCCCCTTCTCCGTTTACCGGTATGACCGATCTTTCCAGTCTTCCCCTATTCCGTTTCCGGCCTTCCCCCGCGTTGATTGTCTTTCCGAAAAGATATTTCGCTGCCCTTCTCGACCGGGGACCGGAGGAGGAGAGCACCGGTGAAGAACGGGATGGATTCCGGATGAGTCTAACCCTTTATGGAGCAAGATTTGTAGCCAGGGCTGATTCGGAAAGCGGGAAGGGTTTGAGCGCCATACGGGAGGCACTGTGCCGAAACGAGCTCGAACGAATCGTTGGGGTTTTTCTCTATGAAGCCGGGGCTAAACGGGTCTTTACTTCGGAGAACGGACTCTTCTTTACCTGCGAGGAAGACCGACTTGAAGGCGTGTTCACTAATTCCGCTTCACTGTTGCAAGCTTTCTCCACTGCCGGCCTTTTTTTCAACTTGGCACGGGAAGAGCCACTGCGCGCTTCGTTACAAGTTTTCACAAAAGAGGAGCCGGTTGACGCACGGGAATAGAGGTCGGTTAGGTACCCATCTGCCGTCTAATTGATATGGGAGGAAAACGATGGACATCGTCTTGGTGGCTTCCGAAGCGCTTCCGTTTGTGAAAAGCGGGGGAATGGGAGACGTCGTCGGAGCTCTGTTAAAGTATCTTCCCGCCTACGGTTTTCGGGTGAAGCTTTTTCTGCCCGCCTATCGGAATATACTGGACGATTCTTCCTTCGAGGAGGATCGCACTATCGATTTTTCTTTTGGAGACCGTATGACCCGGGCTAAGTTTTACAAGTGCCGACAGGAAGACCGGGTAATCATCGCCGTCGATGGAGAGAGCCTGTTTGACCGGGAAAAATTGTATGGTTATTTCGACGATATCCGTCGTTTCACTTTTTTTTCCCGAGCGGTGTTTGAGTATATCGTCCGTTTCCAGGATGAAAAATGTGTTTTGCACTGTCATGACTGGCAATCGGCCATCCTGTGCGCCTATGTCAAGATGTATTGGCCATCCATTCTCCACAAGCCGGATAAGGTGATTTTTACGATTCATAATCTGGCCTATCAGGGAATAGGAAGCGGCGATCTGTTTCGACTGGTGAATCTGCCCGGGCAATTTTTTACCCATGAATATCTTGAATTTTTTGGGAACATCAACCTGATCAAAGCAGGTCTGATTTTCTCGGATTGTTTGACCACGGTAAGCCCGACTTATGCCCGGGAAATCACCACTCCGGAATTCGGTGAAGGCTTGGACGGTTTGATCCGGGCACTTTCGATACGTAAGCGGATCATTGGCATCGTCAATGGGATCGACGTCGAAACCTATGATCCAAACCGGGATCCCTGCCTGGATTTTCCGTTTTCCGCGGATGAAAAACAGGGCAAAGCGAAGAACCGGCTTCAATTGCTGGAGCGCTATTTTCCCCGGGATCTCCAGGAGAATCGATCTTTCCCCGTGCTTTCGTTCATTTCCCGTTTTGTGGAGCAGAAAGGACTGGATTTGATTCTGCGCGACCCGGCCCGCTATTTTTCCCTGCCGGCCCGCTGGGTCTTTCTCGGGGTCGGAGAGGCTGTCTACGAAAAAACGTTGCTGGATTTGGAGAAACAGTATCCATCCATCAAAGTTATCCTGAAGTTCGATGACCGGACCGCTCGCTTTCTCTATGGAGCGTCCGATCTGCACCTGCTTCCCTCCCGCTTCGAACCGTGTGGGATCAGCCAGATGATAGCCATGCGCTATGGAGCGCTGCCCCTGGTCCGCAAAGTAGGTGGTTTGTTGGATACGGTTATCGACTATCCGTTCAATCCTTCCCTGAACACCGGGTTTTTCTTCGAGACCTACCGGACGGAGGATCTCTTCTATGCTTTGGAACGGGCATTGCATATCTATACCGGCTGGCAGGACCTATGGACAACCATGATGAACAATGCCATGTGTTCGGATTTTTCCTGGGAAAACCCAGTCAGAAATTATGTAGATGTGTATCTCCGCGGCAGTTCGCCATAAAAACCGGACCTCCCCTGCTTTCCGGGTGGTGGGATTGGGTGGGGGTATGTGTTCCGGAAAGACGATGGTGGCACGTCTTCTGGCCGAACATGGGTGGATCATTCTGGATCTGGACTGCTTGGTCAAAACGTTCTCCCAAAAAGGCCGGGCGATCTGGAAAATGTATGTCCAAATGCTGGGTCGCTTCTGTCTTGACCGGACTGGAGCCCTCGACCGGGCTCGGATCGGATGGCTTGTTTTCAGAAATCGTAAAGCGCTCCTGATAGTCAACCGGTTTGTCCACCCGTTGCTCCGTCAACAAGTCCAACGATGTCTTTCAGCCTCGTCTTCCAGGGAAAGGATTATCGTGGAGGGGGCGATTCTTTTAGAAGCCGGCTTCCTTCCCTTGCTGGACATTCTGGTTTTCGTCGAAGCCGGTCCGGAACTTCGTATCCGAAGGCTGGTTGAGAAGGGATGTCCGGAAAGAGAAGCGATCCGGCGGGTCCACAGTCAAATCTTTCTTCCCGCCTTGCAAAAACGATCACAGTTGATCATCTACAATACGGGAACGCCTGGCGAGCTGGAACGGTCCGTTGAGCGTCTTGCCGAAACCTTGAAAAACTTGGAACCCCGTGGTGTTTTCTCCCCCGGCGACCCGAAAGTGGGAAGATTTGGCACCCCCTAGTGGTTATGGAATGTGCTATTGAATCTAGTAACTCATCCCCTTTGTTGGAAGAATGGCGGTCCCATGAAAAGAGAAGGTCAATTCCGTATCAAGGCCGATTATGTCCCCGGGGGAGATCAGCCTGCGGCAATAGAGAAACTGGCGGACGGTTTTCTCAGCGGTGCGCTCCGGCAAACCCTGCTGGGTGTGACTGGATCGGGAAAAACGTTCACGATGGCAAACTTGGTCGCCCGGTACAACCGGCCGACCCTGGTCATTTCTCACAATAAAACGTTGGCAGCCCAGTTATTCAGTGAAATGAGGGTTTTTTTTCCGGACAACGCAGTGGAGTATTTTGTCAGCTACTATGATTATTATCAGCCGGAAGCCTATGTGCCCTCCCATGATCTATATATCGAGAAGGACTCCTCAGTAAACGAGCAGATCGATCGGATGCGTCTGGCGGCGACATCAGCCCTCATGGAGAGAAATGACGTGGTGGTTGTCGCTTCGGTTTCCTGTATCTATGGAATCGGGTCACCGAAGGAGTATGAGAAAAGAATTTTTCATGTGAACGTCGGAGATATTATTTCCCGCGAAGAATTTTCTCAGAGATTGGTCGATTTATTGTATGACCGGGATGAGGTAGAGTTCGCTCCAGGCCGTTTCCGGATGCGGGGCGATACGGTGGAAGTCTTTCCGCCTTACCAGGAAAAGGGAATTCGCTTTACTTTCTGGGGGAACGCAGTGGAATCGATCCGGGAATTCGCCCTGGTCAGCGGGAAGACCCTAACAAACTATCCCCAGGTGTATTTGTTTCCGGCCAAACATTACCTCGTTGACCGGACAGTGTTCGAAAAGGCTTTACAGGGCATTACTGAAGAACTGGAGGAACAGATCCGCTTTTTCCTGGACCGGGGGCGTCTGACCGAAGCCGAACGTCTGCAAAGGAGAACTAACTACGATCTCGAACTTCTCCGGGAGACTGGGTACTGTGCCGGAATTGAAAACTATTCCCGGCACCTCGATGGCCGGCAACCCGGTGAGCCACCTTTTACCCTGATCGACTTTTTCCCCGCCGACTTTTTGACCATTATCGATGAATCCCATGTCACTCTTCCGCAATTGCGGGGAATGCTCAACGGGGATCGTTCCCGGAAACAACCCTTGGTGGACTTCGGATTTCGCCTCCCCTCGAGTTACGACAACCGGCCGTTGAGTTTCGAAGAATTCGAACAGAAGTTGCCCAGCGTTCTTTTTGTTTCGGCGACTCCCGGTCCCTATGAATTGACCCGTTCGACTGCCGTTGTCGAACAACTGATTAGGCCGACCGGACTCGTCGATCCGAATGTCGAAATCAGACCGGCTTCCGGTCAGGTGGAAAATTTGCTTGGAGAAATCCACAGGACGATCAAGGACGGGCACCGGGTCCTGGTCACCGTTTTGACCAAGCGCGGTGCCGAGGATTTGTGTGATTATCTTTTCGATTTGGGCATCAGGGTCCGTTACCTGCATTCCGAGGTGGAAACGCTGGAGCGGGCGCGGCTGATCCGCTCGTTGCGGGCCGGTGAGTTCGATGTTCTGGTGGGGATTAACCTATTGCGGGAGGGACTAGATCTTCCTGAAGTCGCCTTGGTCGCCATACTCGATGCGGATAAAGAAGGCTTTCTTCGTTCGGAAGTATCGCTTATTCAGACGATCGGCCGGGCAGCCCGCAATATCAGCGGGCGGGTTATTCTCTATGCCGACCGCATGACCGGCTCCCTGAAGCGGGCAGTATTGGAGACCGAGCGGCGCCGGATCGTCCAACTCGACTATAATCGGCGGTACGGTATCGTTCCCCGGACCATCGTCAAGGAGTTGCGGGATCTTATTCCCGACCTGGTCGGCTTTCCATCCGAGACGGAAAAGGTGCTCGATGTTTTGGATCAGGTCGAACAGAAACGCGTCGACCGGGATGAGGCCATACGCCTGTTAACCGAAGACATGCTGGAAGCCTCTCGAAATCTTGAATTCGAACGGGCGGCCTTGTTGCGGGATGAAATCATGAAACTTAACGAGACACTCTCCCGGGAGAAGAAACCGAAAGGTAAACGGAAGCCATCCGGTAAACGAACCCGGGACGATACGATACTGGATACAGAATGGACACGACGACTCGACTGAGTCGAAAAGGGTGGTATCATCATACACCAGCTGTATCAGCCTGCCGCGGGCATCGGAAATGTGAATGACAGAAGACCGAGACCCATCATCCATCACTGTTTTATACAAAGGAGATTTTTTGTGAACGACCAAATCTCGATCATAGGAGCCCGGGAACACAACCTGAAAAATGTCGATATTGATATACCCCGTCACCGGATGGTGGTCATTACCGGACTGAGTGGCTCGGGTAAATCGTCACTGGCCTATGACACGGTGTATGCCGAAGGTCAACGACGATATCTGGAATCTCTCTCCTCCTATGCCCGCCAATTTCTCGACCGGATGGAAAAGCCCGATGTTGACCAAATCAGCGGCCTTTCCCCGGCGATTGCGATCAATCAGAAAGCGGCATCACATAACCCCCGTTCGACGGTAGGCACGGTCACCGAGATTTATGATTACATGCGGGTTCTTTATGCCCGCTGTGGAGTTGTCCACTGCCCAGGCTGCGAACGGCCGGTCACCCGCCAGACGATTCAACAGATCACCGACGATATTGTGTCCTTGCCCCGGGAGACTCGGGTACTTCTGCTGGCACCCTTGGTCAGGGGCCGAAAGGGGGAATACCGGAAGCTTTTGGGAGATATGCTGAAGAACGGATTTGCCCGGGCCAGAGTTGATGGGGTTTTGATTGATCTGGAAGAATGGGAAAATCTCGACCTCGACCGGAAGAAAAAACATGATATCGACCTGGTCGTTGACCGCTTGGTGATTGGTCCTGAGGCCCTGAGGCGGGTAGCTGATTCGGTCGAGATCGCTCTGCGCTATGGTAAGGGTATTGTCCGGGTCGCCGTTCCGGAAAAATCCGGAAACTTCAATGAACGCCTGTACAGTGAGAGCTTCGCCTGTCCGGATTGCGGGATAAGTTTTCCGGAAATTACGCCCCGCCTTTTTTCCTTCAACAATCCCTATGGGGCTTGCCCGCGTTGCAGTGGTATCGGTTCTCTCAACTTTATCGATCCCGCTCTGGTGGTTCCCGATACGAGCCGGACCATCTCTGATGGGGCGGTTCTGTTCTGGCGAGAACTGGACGAAGATGGGGCATATATGAGAAAAATACGGCGGGTCCTCCATGAACGGGGAATTTCCTTAGAGGTACCTTTTCGGGAACTCGGCGAGGCTGATCGACAATTTATCCTGTTCGGTGATGTCCATTTCGAGGGCGCGGTACCTGCTCTGGAACGAAAACTGGATGGATCACAGACTTGGTGGGAGCAGGAGGAGATTGCTCCCTATCTCGCGCGGCGTATCTGTCCGGAGTGTAATGGAGACCGTCTGCGGCGAGAGAGTTTATCGGTCAAGATCGAAGGCTGCTCGATCGGTTTTTTATCCCGTCTCACGATCGGTGAATTGAAAATCGCCTTCGAACGGCTTTTTCTTTCCGGTAATCAGGCACTGATCGCCGAACCAATTTTGCGGGAAATTCGCTCACGGATTAGTTTTTTGGTCGAAGTCGGACTGGAATACTTGACTCTTAATCGGGGAGCCTCCTCGCTCTCGGGTGGAGAATCCCAAAGGATTCGCTTGGCGACACAGATTGGCTCGGGATTGGTCGGTGTATTATACGTATTGGATGAGCCAACCATTGGGTTGCATCCCCGGGACAACCGAAAATTAATTGCCACCTTGAAAAATCTCCGGGACATGGGGAACACGGTACTTGTTATCGAGCACGATGCCGAAACGATGCTCAGCGCCGATTATCTGGTGGACATGGGACCCGGTGCGGGACAGGATGGCGGGTATGTCGTGGCCAGCGGTACGCCTCGTCAGATCATGGAAGACGAAAAGAGTCTGACCGGACTGTTTCTTAGCGGAAAACGGGAAATGCCGCTTCCCCTCCGGCGAAAAGAACCAGGTACAGAATGGCTCATCATCAGGGGAGTCCGCGCCAATAATCTGAAAAATCTCAATGTCAGGATCCCCCTGGGTTTACTGGTCGGCCTGACCGGAGTATCCGGGTCGGGGAAAAGTACCCTAATGGAAGAAGTGCTTTACCGATCCCTCGCCCGGGAATTCTGCCGCTCGGTGGTTCGACCCGGTGACCATGAGGCCATAGAAGGGATCGAATATCTCGATAAGGTTATCGAAATCGATCAGAATCCGATTGGACGTACCCCGCGATCCAACCCGGCTACCTATACAGGAATCTTCACCGAGATCCGCAACTTGCTGACCCGCTTGCCGGAAGCGAAAGCGAGGGGTTATCGTCCGGGAAGATTCAGTTTCAATGTCAAGGGCGGCCGTTGTGAAGCTTGCCAGGGTAACGGGGTGATCAAGATTGAAATGCATTTTCTCCCCGACGTCTTTGTGACCTGTGAGCAGTGCAAGGGTAAGCGGTATGCCCGAGAGACGCTCGATATCCGGTTTAAGGAAAAAAATATCGCGGAAATATTGGATTTAAGCGTGGAAGAAGCCGAACATTTTTTCGAGAATATCCCCTTGATCCGGCGCAAGCTTGTTGTACTCAAACGGGTAGGTTTGGGATATGTCCGTCTCGGTCAGCCGGCGACCACGCTCTCAGGAGGAGAAGCTCAGCGGATCAAACTGGCCCGGGAACTCAGTAAAGTATCCACTGGAAAAACCCTCTATCTTTTGGATGAGCCGACCACCGGTCTTCATTTCGCCGATGTGGAGAAACTTCTCGATATTCTATTCGAACTCCGCACTCGTGGGAATA
>DATIKP010000046.1 GCA_035477455.1 Atribacteraceae bacterium | reverse complement strand
ATATAATGGCTAATCAGAAGGTGAATTTAAAAACGGAGAAGGAACTCCAAGAAGCAATCTTACAAGAAAGAGTAAGAGGAACCCCTGATTTAGAAATTGGTCAGGAATAGGGAGTTACTTTTAGATATATTGAGCGACTGATTACTAGAACACGGGGGCTCAATGTTAGCGTTTTGGGTGTTTCTAAAAAAAGAAGAAGATGGAGGTGTAAGATGAATACACAATTCGTAGTCGATGAGTCAGGCAGGAAAACAGCAGTGATCCTACCGGTAGAAGAATATGATGAATTATTGGAAGACATTCATGATCTGGTTGTTATTGCCGAAAGAAAAGATGAACCATCAATCAATTTTGATGAGCTTAAGAAAAGACTGAAAGCTGATGGGCTTATTTAAAATTGACCCGAAAAGATCATTAGAACATGATTTGAGGAAAATTGACAAGCAGTTTATTTCAAAGATTCTTGAAGCTATCGAAGGTCTTTCAGAAGATCCCTTTCCTGTGCAATCAAGAAAAATGAGAGGATCAGAATCGAGTTATCGACTACGGGTAGGAGATTACCGTGTAATTTATCAAGTCGACACTTCAAATAAGATTGTTAATATTTATCATGCACGACATAGAAAAGACGTTTACAAAAGGTAAAATGGTGACCTGACATCCAAACTTTTCAGGCTTCTTTTCCGCCAAGTGCATATTTCGGAGTAATTTTATGCTGGGGACGTTATGTGTCATGGGCGTGCGGAGCGATACACAGAAGGGGTGCAAGGACACATGGCAAAGGAAGGTACGTTGAGCCTTGGACCAAGCGAACGCGAAGAACTGCTGGCGACGATCAAGGTTCGTTTTGAGGCAAACATGCACCGCCACGAGGGCCTCGAGTGGGAGGAGGTGCGAGCGAGGCTGGAAGGTGAGCCCGGCAAGCTGTGGTCGCTCAGCGAGATGGAGAGGAGTGGCGGCGAGCCAGATGTGATAGGCCAGGAGAAGAGCACGGGCGAGTACCTCTTCTTTGATTGCTCCCCGGAAAGTCCACAGGGTCGCAGGAGCGTGTGCTATGACCGCCAAGCGCTGGAAGCGAGGAAGAAGCACAAACCAGAAGCCAGCGCGGTCGAGATGGCCACCGCCATGGGAGCTGTCCTTCTGATTGAAGAACAGTACCGGAGATTGCAGGAACTCGGACCGTTCGATACGAAGACCTCGAGCTGGCTGCACACACCGCCGGACATCAGGAGACTCGGCGGCGCCATCTTCGGTGATTACCGCTATGGAACTGTCTTCGTATATCACAACGGTGCGGAGTCCTACTATGCCGCCAGGGGGTTCCGTTGCGCGCTCAGGGTCTAGCTGTTGGTGTTACTGAGCGTTGACCGAAAATTGACTGTGTAAGTTGTCCAGGTTCTGCTGGATTTAAAGACCAGAAAACATCACCCCCGCACATGCGGGGAACAGTTTACATACTTCTCTACCGCCTCTTTTATCCGCTTAGCTCTTGCGCCTTTATCTCGAAGCGTATCTTCGCTGAAAAAGGAATTCCAATGCCGGCCTGTTTATGAAGCGCTGGCTCTTTGGTATATCAGGAATATTCTCCCGTCCTTTCACATAGCCGATTAATCTTTCCATAAAATCATCCTCACCCAAAATACTTTGCGCTCTGAGGTCTTTCCAAATAGGTCTTGCCTGTATCCCGTTTCTTACTCAGGCAATAGGCGTGGCAGAGCCAGTTATAGCGGACAGTAACCTATGACTTTTCTTTCATTTCCCCGGCTGGTAACCTGATATACAGCTCCGGGAAACTCTATTGGTAATGGACGAGCCATAATCAAAAAATATCACTTCGGTGGAACTGCAGATCGCCGGGATCTCCAGCCTGGAAGCGGCCAACGCCTTCCTGGCCACCTTCATCCAGAAGTTCAACCAGAAGTCTGGCCGGGCACCCCCGGGACCCTGAGTCGGCCTTCCGCCCCCTGACAGAGGACCTTCCTTTAGACAGTATTTTGTGCCGCGAGGAGACCCGGAAAGTGAATAACGGCTCCCACTTCTCGTTTGGGGGAGCCAGGCACCAGGCCGGGCGCCAGGGGAAGGTTCTGCCCCTGGCGCCCGGCTCAACGGTCGCGCTCCTCTCCGTTCCCCGCTGGGGGGTCAAGATGCAGCACAACGGTTCTGTTTACCAAGTGACAGCTTTGGAAGAGGTTCCCAAGAAAGCGGTGGTTCCCCAACCACCGGAAAAACCTCGGAAACCGATGACTCCTAAACAGGATCACCCCTGGCAGATCCCTTCTCCGGTTCTTCCTTTTTCGTGAGGAATCAGAGCGGGAAACCCGGGAAACCCTGTACCGTTACCCTGGCCTAGGTGATAAGTAGCAGTGAGGGGAAGGCTCTTCCATTTCAATAAAGGTAAAAAAAGAGGGGCATTTTCATAGAATATTGACAGATTCACCGGTTTTTCACGAAAAATTACCAAACGAAAATACGAAGGGACCGTGGTTGATTGTTTCCACCAATCCGCCACCACAACCACATACTTATCCGGTTACTCCCCCGGATTCCCGGCTACTCTTTCACGGCTCCCATCGTCAATCCCCGTACTATATATCGCTGGATAATGAAAGTCACGATAATGATCGGTATGATATGAACCACCGACAGGGCGGTCATGGATTCCCACCGGATCTGGGTCTGAGACCAGTATTCAGAAATCGCCACCGGCAGTGTTTTGGCGTTCCTTCCGGTTAACACAAGTGCTCCCAATAGTTCGTTCCAGGAAAACATGAAACTGAAAATGCTGATGGTCGCCAAGCCCGGTGCGGACAGGGGTAAGGCGATTTTGAACATGGCCTGAAACCAGGTGCATCCATCGAGGAGTGCCGCTTCTTCGATATCACGCGGAATCTGGCGCAGGAAACCGGCCAGTATCCAGACGACAAAAGGAAGATTAAACCCAATATGAACCATAATCAATCCCGCATTGCTGTCCAGTAATCGGACACTGCGCAAGATCAGATACAAGGGTATCATCGAAGCGATGGGAGGCATCATTCGAACGCTCAAGACCCAGAATTCCCAGTGTTTTTTCCCGGGAACCGGAAACTTGGCTAGTCCATAGGCGGCGAGTGAGCCGATCAAGACCACGCATAACGTGCTGAATAGGCCAACCTTGAGCGAGTTCCACAAAAAGGGTAAGCGTGAGGCCGAGCCGGTGAACTCCTGGAGGTAGTTCTGAATATTGAGAGAAGGAATCCAAACCGGTGGAATGGAGAAAATTTCAACCCGAGTTTTGAATGAGGAAAGAAAGATCCAGACAATTGGAAAGATACTGACCAGAACAATCACCAAGCAGGCTATGTAAATAAACAGGTTGATTGCTTTTTTTCTCTGTTTAGGTTTCACCGACGACCCCTCCTCGATAAAAGAGCTTGATCATGATCTGGCTGATAATGATGATCATAACCAAGATCACCAGGGCAGCTGATGATGAAAAACCGAGGTTGAAAAAACGAAAAGCATGCCGGTAGACAAAGTAACTCATCGTTTCCGTAGCGCTTCCCGGTCCCCCCTGGGTGGTCGAATAAACCAAGTCGAACAAACGGAGATTGTCCATCAGACGAATAAGCAGAATGACCAAGGTGATGTTTTTCAGAGAAGGGAGCTTGACATAAAACATAGACTGATACCATCTGGCGCCATCCACCGCAGCGGCGTCATAGAGATGCCGGGGAATGCTGGACAGGCCGGCTAGAAAGATGATAGTGGAAAAAGGAGTCCACTGCCAGATATTGATCAGGATCAAAGTCAACATGGCAGTTTCACCAGCAGCGAACCATGGCAAAAAACCGATCCCCAAGCGAATGGTCAGATAGTTGGCTAAGCCGAAGGTCGGGTGAAAAATATACATCCAGATCAGACCCCAAACCACAGGGGTGACCATCATGGGCAGCATGTATATCGTGCGTAGGAATTCCATTCCCTTAAGCCTTTTGTCGAATATCTCGGCAACCAGATACCCAAACACCAGTTCCAGGGCAATACTCACAATCGTGAGCACAAAGGTATTGAACAACGCGGTTCTGAAAAGATCTTCTTGAATCAAGCGGACAAAATTTTCCACCCCCACAAATACGGACAGATCTGGGCGAGCCAGGTTAAAGTCACGGACGCTCAGTATCAAGGTATAGAGCATCGGGTAGATGGAGAGGAAAAGCAGATAGATAATCGTCGGCAACATGAGGATCATGCCGACTTTCGGAAGGCTTTTAACCACGGTATTTCCTCCTGGAAAAAACTAGGGGAGAGAATGTTCTCTCCCCTAGTTCGAATCTTCCGAAAGAGCTGTTTACTCGAGATAGCCCCCTCGTTTCATCAAGATCGTCGCATAATCCTGCACACCCTGCATAGCTTCCTCGGAGGAGATCTCACCCAACAACGCTTCAGATATCTTCAGACCGACAACATCGATGATCTCAAAGCTCTCCGGAACTCGGGGACGGCAATCGACGAAGGTCAAGGGAGCAGTCTCCATAATCGTATGGTACCATGGGTTGGCTTCGATCAGGGCGGGATCGTTAACTGCAGACAACCGGCTGGGAGGACCACCCGCCGCGCAGAATTTTTTGTGAATCTCTGGGCTACAGAACCATTTGATGTATTCCCAGGCCAAATCTTTACTAGGGCTGTCATGAGCGATACCCATCACCCATCCGCCTACCGGCGGTGAGGTGGTGATTCCTTCAAGTGCTGGGAAAACGGTGGTTCCAAAATTATCGATCACGGTGGAGATAGCCGGATCGGCGTACATAGGTGTGCGCACCGTCCAAGTAGAGGCCATGCTCACCTTTCCCAGCTGGAAAGCGGTAGCCCGGTCATCCCAAGCATAGTTGATCGATCCGGGAGGCGTATAG
>DATIKP010000045.1 GCA_035477455.1 Atribacteraceae bacterium | reverse complement strand
GTCCGTTCAAACGCTTCCTCCATAATGGCGATATTCGTCGTGATTGGGTGAAGGCCGGTTATGGCGATTGCCAAACCGATCAAGGCCAGCTTGGAGAGGATTGAAACACCGGCACTGAAACCAATCACTTCAAAAAAAGAGGTCTTTTTACGAACTAAAACACCCATAGCCATACCGACCAAGGAAAAACCAATGAAAGAAACCAAGGCCTGCATCACTCCCGCAAAAGCAAAAACAATACCTGTGGCTACCGCCGAAGCAAGGAGTCCGGTTCGGAGGTTCCACCTGATGACCAGAAACATGACCGGCAGGGGGCAGAGAAAAGTCAGAAGAAACCCAAGGATCGGTACGTAAATGGACGCCAGATAGAGTACAACAGTTAGGGCGGCAAGAAATGCTCCTTCAACACTCGGCCTAAATGACCTCATGACTTGGTTGCATCAATCAACTGCGTAAGGTAGCAATCCGATTTCCCGGGCTCTCTTTATAGCAATCGCCAGTTCTCTCTGATGCTTGGCGCAGTTACTGGTTACCCGCTTGGGCATAATTTTCTTCCTTTCACTCAAAAACCTCAGTAGGCGGTTGACATCTTTATAGTCGATTTGCGACTTGTCCATACAAAACGCGCACACTTTTTTGCGGCCACGCCGGAAAAACCGTTTTCCACCTTCTTTTAGTGTTGGCATGCTCATTAATCCTCCTCTGTAAATACAGGCTGTAGATGTTTAGCCGTTTGGGCTTTTAGGTAACACCAATGTAAGTTTTTGTTTTACCTAAAAAACTAAAAGCCTACCGCCTAATAGCCTGTTATTCTTTCTTCTCTGAAAACAAAACTGTAATTGTTGAACAGTACTTGATCCGCGACCACCGTGAAAGAACAGGACTCCTACCCACCCGCAATTAAGGGTGGTCACTGGAGACCGGAGGGCTGAATACCGTAGATCAGGCTTCCCCCAATAATGCAGCCAATTAGAAAGATCTTATTGAGGTTCTGGGGAGGCAAGCGGAACCTCGGCTCCATATCCCTCTTCCAACGGGCTTTCCAAAAGCGCATCAGCCTCCTGGGGTGCCGTAGGTGTTTGGGAAGCAGCGGTCTGTACCGGCCGGATGGCTTTGCCCTCTTCCTTGACAATGATATGGCGGATAATCATCTCCGCTAAACGAATCACCCGGGTTATCTCATGAATATTCTGCGGAGCGGTCCTGAAGTTGATAAATACGTAAATTCCTTCGGTTTGTTTTTCGATAAGACTGGCCAATCGTCGCTTTCCCCAGACGTTGGTTCTTTCAATAACCCCTCCTTCTCTGGTGATGAGGGTCTTGATTTTTTCCAGGGTAACCCGGACATCTTCATCGGTTGCGTTTGGCTTGATAACTAAACCTAATTCGTACGGTTTCATAAAAAGACCTCCCTTTGGACTAGTGGCCTCACCCGTTGGTGAAGCAGGGGAAATGTACTACGCATTCTGCCTCAGAGACAAGGTATGTATTTGACCTTCCCTTCGCCTTGTACTCAATCGTAAATCAAGTTCCCTCTTCCCAGGATGCGAGATATTTTTCCTGGCGGGGGGTCAGCATATCGATCCGTGCACCCAGCGATTCCAGCTTGAGATAGGCCACCTTCCGATCGATTTCCTCAGGAACCGGGTATATGGTGTTCCTTAGGTGTCCGGCGCGTTCCTTAATATAGGCAACCGATAGGGCCTGGTTAGCGAAACTCATATCCATGACCAAGGCGGGATGACCTTCCGCGCAGGCCAGGTTCACCAAGCGTCCCTCACCAAGCAGGGATATTTTCGTACCGGTCGGAAGCGTATACTCATTGACCAGAGGGCGGACCTCTCGTTTGTTTACGCAGAGCTTTTCAAGTTCATCGATATCAATTTCCACATTAAAATGGCCAGCGTTGGCCAGTACCGCTCCATCGTGCATTGCGAGAAAATGTTCACGGCGAATGACCGAAATATTTCCAGTAACGGTTACAAAGAGGTCTCCCCAAGAAGCGGCTTTGTCCATAGGCATCACTTCATTACCATCCATCAGGGCTTCCAGGGCTTTGATTGGCTCCACTTCGGTAACGGCGACCCGGGCCCCCAGGCCGCGCGCCCGGAGAGCGACTCCCCGGCCGCACCACCCATACCCGGCGACCACGACTTTTTTTCCGGCGATTAAGGTATGCGTCGACCTCAGAATTCCTTCAAAAGTGCTTTGGCCGGTACCATAGCGGTTATCGAATAAATACTTCGTTTGAGCGTCATTGACCGCGATAATCGGATACTGGAGTTGATTTTCTTTGGCCATGCTCTTCAGGCGGATCACCCCGGTCGTCGTTTCTTCGGTTCCTCCGATGACCTGGCTGATCGAGGTTTCAGCGGATTTACGGAGCGTGAAAACCAAGTCGGCCCCGTCATCCATGGTCACTTGGGGATGGATGGCAAGAGCGTCATTGATGTGTCGGTAATAAGTATCCCGGTTTTCCGCCCGGATCGCATAAACTCCGATATGGTAGTCCTTCACCAGGGATGCGGCGACATCGTCCTGGGTACTCAGCGGGTTTGAAGCACATAGCCTGATTTCGGCCCCACCGGTGGCTAATGCGTTCATTAACACTGCCGTCTCGGAAGTGACGTGGAGACAGGCGGCAATTTTTAAGCCCTGCAGGGGCTTATTTTTCTGCCATTCACTGGCGATCCCGGCCAGAACCGGCATTTCCCGCTCGGCCCATTCGATTTTCTTTTTCCCTTCCGGAGCCAAATCGAGGTTGGCGACATCGTAATCCATGGCAACCCTTTCTAATTTCCCACAAACAATGCGGGTATTTTTCGGTCAAGAATGCTCTGCAGGCCGCTCATCGCTTTGCGACAGACCATATTTTTCTCCAACCTAGAGGCCGGCTAGATTTCTAATATTTTGGACTTGGTCTGTTTTCTCCCAGGCAAAGTCGATATCATTCCGCCCGAAATGTCCATAGGCAGCGGTCTTCTTGTAAATCGGGCGTCGCAGATTCAAGTTTTTGATTATCGCACCGGGGCGGAGATCAAAAACCGAACTGATAATATCCAGAATTTCAGCGTCGCTTATTTGGCCGGTTCCAAAGGTATCTACAGACGTAGAGACCGGGTGGGCGACCCCAATGGCATAGGCGAGTTGAAATTCACAGCGGTCGGCGAGCCCTGCGGCGACAACGTTTTTGGCCACATGCCGCGCGGCATAGCTAGCAGACCGGTCCACTTTTGTCGGATCTTTTCCAGAGAAGGCGCCACCACCGTGCTTTCCTATCCCGCCATAAGTATCCACAATGATCTTACGACCGGTTAATCCGGTATCGCCCTGCGGACCGCCGATAACGAACCGGCCGGTGGGGTTGACCAGAATTCTGGTATTTTTATCGAGATATTCTTTGGGGATGGCCGGTTCGATCACTTCCCGTTCGATACTCCGGGAAAGATCGGCGAGGTTCACATCGGGATGATGCTGAGATGAAACGACGATGGTATTGATCCGAACCGGTTTGTGGTTTTCGTAATCAACAGTCACCTGGGTTTTTCCATCCGGCCGGAGAAAAGACAAAACCTCCTTTTTGCGCATCTCCGCCAACCGCTGGGCCAACCGATGAGCCATAGCTATGGGAAAAGGCATATATTCAGGTGTTTCGTTACAGGCATAGCCATACATCATGCCCTGATCGCCGGCCCCGATGAGAAACTCCTGATTTTCCACCGTTTCTCCCATTTTCGCTTCGAGGCAGCGGTTAACACCCAACGCGATATCGGGAGATTGTTCGTCAATGGCGGTCAAAATCGCACATGTTTCATAGTCGAATCCATATTTTGCCCGGGTATATCCAATATCACGTATCGTGTTCCGGGCAATCCGGGGAATATCGACGTACGAGTCGGTACTGATTTGTCCGGCAACTAAGACGAGGCCGGTGGCGACCAGGGTTTCGACCGCGACTCTTCCTCGGGGATCCTGGGCAAGGATCCCATCCAAGATTGCATCAGATATTTGGTCGGCTATTTTATCGGGATGGCCCTCAGTGACTGATTCTGATGTAATCTGGTAGAACTTCTTTGGCATTTTCCTGATCTCCCTTCTCTTCTGAAGATATATAAAGACCATCCGGCGTTTGTTGTCTCCTCTAAAACCATCAGCGATTTCTAACTAGCGCTGTAAACAAAAATAAAGCCTCCACGACGGAGGCTATTCAAACCCGGGCAAATACGTTAGCATAGCCTGAAAGGCTCTGTCAACCGATTTGATCCAGCCTGTCGATATTTTCTCTTTGCAAATAAAGTATGGCTGCTTTCCGCCATATTTTCTCCAGCTGGTAAAATTCCCGTTCCTCCTGGCGGAAAATATGAACAAGGATGTCTCCATAATCGAGAAGGATCCATTCGCCGCTTTCCAGCCCTTCCCGGTGGTGTGGGAGAAGGTTTTCCGCCTTCATTTTTGTCTGGACCGCTTCCGCTATCGCCTTGGTTTGTATGACACTTGGCGCGCTCATCACCACCCAGTAATCGGCCAACGGAAACATTTCACGAAGGTCCAGGAGAGTAAAGTCATAGGCTTTTTTTGATTCGGCTGCTTCCAGTATGCGTTGGATTTTTTCCTTAGCTGTCATTTAGTACCTTCTCCCGGGCAAAAAATTCTTCGATCAGCGTACGACTCTTGACGAGGTCCGGTTCCCAGTAACTGACACCTCCGATATGTGTCGCTTTACCCGGGAGTGTTTCAAGCGAGAGGTTCTCGCTGCTCAACCCTTTATACCATAAAGCTAGACTGATGATACTTTCCGCTGGAATGTTCGTGTGAAAGGCATTGCGTAGTTCGTTGATGATTTGGGGAAACCGGGGAAGATGGGCGGGATTCTCCATTTCCTTGATCAAGGCTTGGATAAAGGTTTTCTGGCGCTCAATACGACCGATGTCTCCCAGAGGGTCGGTTCGATAGCGAACGTATTGCAAAGCCTTCTCCCCATCCAGCCGTTGCCGGCCGGCAGATAGGTTGATATATAAATCCTGGGCCCGATCGACATAATACATATCTTTTTCTACATCGATTTCTACGCCGCCCAGGGCGTCGACGATCTTACTGAATCCTTTATAATCCGTTTCCACAAAATGGGGAATCACCATTTGAAAAGCGTTTTCCAGGGTGCCTCGCAAGAGCTCGACACCTCCCCGGGAATAGGCGTGGTTGGCCTTATCATACCCCCGCTCGGGAAGGTATAAACGAGAATCCCGGGGAACGGAGAGAAACAGGACCTCTCCGGCTTCAGTATTCAAACAAACCAGGATAATCGTGTCACTACGGACCGGGTTGATACCATCCTGACCGACGACTAATATAATGGTGTCTTCAGGAGAATCAACTCCCATGACCCGTTTGAAGATCTGATCCCGAAAGGGAACATTGAAAACGAAAAGAACGACGAAACCAATAAAAAAGCCGATGAACAGAAAAATAAAATTATAACTTCGCCGTTTCTTTTCTCGTTTTGTTTTCGGCATCGTTTATTTCCTTTTCATGATGTTTTACATCAGGATGTTCGAAGACATCCCGACTCTCCGGATAGATTGTTTTCTCTCGTCTCATGAGAAAGCCGAATTCAATTTTCAAGCCACCCGTTCCACGCCGAGCTACTCCCGGCCAGTTTCACTGAGATCGGCCATTAACAGTATTTTATCAAACTAATTCACATTTTTATAGACGGTAACCGGATAGCATTAGCCATCAGAACTAGCCAATCCGTTCCGCCGAAATTAGCGGCCATGAAAACCGAGGCGGCATAAACGCATAAAACGCCTGGTTTATAGAGATCGGCCGGGTAGACTTACCCGCGTCCAAGCCATACCGACTTGTTCGACGCCTCACTTTCTTCACCGTTACGAGACAGTGGTCATAGCACTTGGGTGCGGGCATACAAGCCAGAGACGGCGAACTTCAGCGGACCTCACAATAAAGTCCGTTCTTGTAAATATAGTCTTCCACCGCTTCCGGCAAGAGATATTTTATGGTTTCTTTCCGAGACACCCGCCGGCGGATCTCTGAAGATGAAATCGCCAGGGCGGACACTTCAATGGTCTTGACATTTTCCCGGAATTGATCCGATAAGGAGGAGAACATAAATCCCGGCCGGGTCGTGACGACAAATGTGCACACCTCAAGGAGGCTTGATGAATTGTTCCAGGTGCTAATTTGGGAAAAGGCATCGGCTCCGGCGATAAAGAATATTTCGGTTTTTCCTCCCCATTGTTTCTTAAAATATCGAATGGTCTCAATGGAATAGGATTGACCCTTCCGTTCGATTTCAACTGACGAAACGATGAAATGCGGATTACTGATAGTGGCCAGCACACACATCAGATGGCGATGAATTGGGTCGGAAATGTGCTGATTAAGCTTGTGCGGCGGTCGGGCTGACGGGACAAAAACAACCTCCTCCAGATGAAAAAAATCTCTGACCTCTTCCGCGGCGACCAAATGGCCGTGGTGAATGGGATCGAAGGTGCCGCCCATGATACCCTTTTTCGGCAAGATTTTCAGCTCCTCACCAAGAAAGAACTATCCTGTTTATTGTCGTATCTGACCATTCCCGTATACGATGTACTTCGTTGTCGTCAATTCCCGTAAACCCATAGGTCCCCGGGCATGGAGTTTCTGGGTGCTGATCCCTATTTCGGCACCCAAGCCAAACTGTTCACCGTCAGTAAAACGGGTCGAGGCGTTCACGTACACCGCTGCCGCATCGACTTCTGCCAGAAAACGGCGAGCCTGACGGTAATCGCTGGTTACGATAGCCTCAGAATGACGGGAGCCGTAATGATGGATATGGCTGATTGCTTCATTGATCCCGGAAACGATCTTCACACTCAGGATGAGATCCAGAAATTCACACCACCAATCCTCCTCGCTTGCTGGTTTGGCTTGAGGAAGAATGGCCATGGTCTTTTCGCATCCCCTTAACTCCACTCCCCGCGCCCCCAGAGCTTCGGCTAAAGGAGGAAGAAAACCCTGAGCGATGGCTTCGTCGACTAACAGAGTTTCCGCAGCGTTACACACGCTGGGCCGTTGAGTTTTCGCGTTGATCAGAATAGCTTCGGCCATGGGGAAATCCGCGCTCGCTTCGATATAGACATGACAGTTACCTACTCCGGTCTCGATCACCGGGATGTGCGAGTGTTCTATGACTGACTGGATCAGTCCCGCCCCCCCCCGGGGTATAGCTACATCGATACAGTCGCGCAACGAAAGAAGCTCTTGGACGTCCTGGTGACTTTCGCTCTCGATGAGCAAAACAGCGTTCTCCGGCAAGCCCGTTTCCCCCAGGCAACGACGGGAGAGGTCGGCCAGGACTCGATTGGAGTGGCGAGCCGAATGGCTGCCCCGCAGAACGAGGGCGTTCCCCGCTTTCACACCCAGGGCGACACTGTCGATGGTTACATTGGGTCTGGCTTCGTAGATAATGGCGATAACGCCAAGAGGAACCCTGATGCGCTCGATAATCAGTCCATTGGGCCGGGTCACCCCGGAAACGATTTCACCGATCGGGTCGGGGAGCAAGGCCACATTTCGTAATCCATCGACCATGGCCTGGATCCTTTTTTCATCAAGCACCAGACGATCGGTAAGAGAAACCTTCATCCCTTCCATCCGCGCCGCGGTAAGGTCTCGTTTATTTTCAATGAGAATATTTCCTGACTCTTCCCCTAGTCTTCCAGCCAGAACTTCCAGAAATGTGTTTTTTTGCTCTGCCGTTGCATTCATCAGGATATATGAAGCTTTTTTCACCGCTCGGACTAAGTCATGGAACCGGCTAACCATGATCAGCCCCCCCCTTTTTTTCCGGTAATGAAATACAATCGATTGCTGTTATCGCGATTCCCTTTCTCCCTTGGCCTCATCTTCGGGAAAAAGAGCCAAATTATCCACGTGGACGACCTCCGGAGAAGCCACCCTGTCCGGCCACTTTTTTTGGAGTTGATCGGAATGGCACCCACTGATCGCCTTCAATTCATCCGATGAATAATTCACTAATCCCCGGGCGATCAATCTTCCGCTTTTTCCACGGATTTCAACGCAGTCCCCCGGCTCGAAACTTCCTACGCTACCGGTGATGCCGGCCGGAAGGAGGCTTTTGTTTCCAGAAATGGCTTTTTCCGCTCCCTCATCGACTATGATTGTTCCCTGGCATATCATGCCGAATCCAATCCACCTTTTGCGACTGCGCAGAGCCTTGGGAAGTGGTGAAAAATAAGTCCCTCGTTCCTTACCGGATAGAATGTCGGAAAGGATCGAGAAGTCTTTTCCGGAGGCGATGATTGTGCCAATACCGGACCATGTGGCGATACGGGCGGCAGTGATCTTGCTTTTCATCCCACCGGCAGAGAAAACACTGCCTTGTCCACCGGCCATGTCTTCGATCATCTTATCGATGTAATCGACTTTGCGAATGAAAGTCGCGTGGGGGTCCTTTTTCGGATCGGTGGTATACAGGCCCTCGATATCCGAGAGGATCACCAACAAGTGCGCATCGACCAGTGAAGCGACCAACGCAGAAAGCCGGTCATTGTCCCCGAACTTGATTTCTTCCACTGCTACAGTATCGTTTTCGTTGACAATGGGTAAAACGCCAAGGGTGAGCAAGCTTTCAAACGTATTCCGGACATTGAGATATTTTGAACGATTGTGGGTATCTTCCGGAGCAAGGAGAACTTGGGCAACCGGGACCGAGTGGCTGGCAAAGACCTCTGAATAGCGTTCCATAAGAATAACCTGTCCGATTGCCGCCATGGCTTGTTTGAAGGGAATATCCCGGCGCATTTCCCGGATCCCCATGACACTCATCCCGCAAGCCATGGCCCCGGAGGAAACCAGGATCATCTGCTTGCCTCTCTGGCGGATCCTGACGATATTTTCAGCAAGTTGCCCGAGCCGATCCCGGCTGATATTGTTTCCGTCAACCAACAACGATGAACCGACTTTTACAACAATGAGTTTCGTCCAATCACTGAACATTTTCTGAACTGGATTCGGAGAGCTTGAGCTTCCGTCCATCCCAGACGAATCTGATAGAGCCGACATTTACGATCGAGTTTTCCCGGAGAGGCTTTAGATAACGGATAAAGTCGGTTTCTTGCAATTTCCGGTTCAGCAGGGTCAGACCCTCTTTGTCGAGGGGCTCGGTTTCCCGGAGGATCCCTTCCAGAAATGGAGATTGAAAACGGTATTCTTTTTCGGTTAAAACCATGGGTTGGGGTACGAGCTCGTGGGAAACAGTCGAGACTGCCTCGCCTTTCGGCAGCTCACTTAATTTAAGCACCAGAAAATCGAGAAGCTCAGCAATCCCTAAGCCGGTCGGTGCGGATATTCCAAAGATCGGAAGTTGGTTTGCCAAGGCAATCTGCTCAAGCTCGTTCAGACCGCGGCGGTCTTTTGCGAGGTCGAGCTTGGTCCCGACTACAGCATAGGGTTTTTCAGCCAAGGTCAAGGAATACCGGCTGCACTCATCTTTCAACACTCCGTAGGCCTCACGGGGACTCACATTGGCATGGGGTGAAACATCGATTAGGAAAAGCAAGAAGCGGGTCCGTTCGATATGGCGTAGAAACTGGAGCCCCAAGCCTATTCCTTGGTGTGCGCCTTGGATAATGCCTGGAATATCAACCAACATAAGTCTTTGACCGTGGCGTTCGACCATGCCCAGGTTCGGTTGAAGGGTGGAAAAAGGATATTCCGCTATGAGCGGTTTAGCTCGGGTGACGGCAGCCAGAAAGGTCGATTTTCCAGCGTTCGGAAGCCCGGCGATGCCGACGTCGGCAATCAGCTTTAAATCCAGCCGAATAAGGCGTCCCTTTCCGGGTTCACCTTTTTCGGCAAATCGGGGGGCTCGGTTGACCGATGTCCGGAACGTCGCGTTTCCCCGCCCTCCTCGACCACCCCGGGCCACAATCACCGTATCGTTCTCCTGAAGCAAGTCGGCCAACATCTGGCCGCTGGCCTCGTCAAAGATCTGTGTTCCTATCGGAACCTCGATGATGCAATCCTGTCCATTTGCTCCGGATCGGTTGTTTCCTCGACCGGATATACCAGGCTGAGCCTGATACCTGGACTGGAAAGTGAGATCGTATAAGGTGTTTTTCCGGCCGGAAGCCCGCAAGATCACATTTCCACCGTTTCCGCCCCGCCCACCATTCGGGCCTCCGCGGGGAACATATTTTTCCCGTCGGAAACTGACTGCACCATCACCACCCTTTCCAGATTCAATGAATAACTGAGCACGATCGATAAACAATGATTACCTCATGACTCAACTGTCGGCTGTCTTTCAAGCACCGAAACGGTTTTCTTTCCTTTATTTTCATGGAAATCAACAAAGCCATCCCGGGTGGCGAAAAGGGTATAGTCTCGCCCCAGGCCGGTATTCATTCCGGACCGGATCTTGGTTCCCCGCTGACGGACAATAATGCTTCCCGCCCTTACGAACTGTCCACTGAACGCTTTTACGCCGAGTCTTTTTGCGTTGCTGTCCCGGCCGTTTTTCGCACTACCGCCCGATTTTTTATGGGCCATGACCATACCACCTTCCTTACAGGTTTTGTTCCACGGCCTTCGTTTCGAAGATCCAGTTTCCTACCCAGTCATGGAAAGCTTCAATTTTCGATCGAGTCGATCCGTACCAGCATCAAAGGCTGTCGGTGGCCGGTTTTCTTCCGGTAATTTTTTTTCGGTTTATACTTGAATACCACAACCTTACGGGCCTTACCGGTTCTCATAACTCGTCCCCTTACCCGGGCATTTTTCAGGAAAGGGGTTCCAAAATCCACCTGCTCCCCGTTACGAATCATCAGAATCCGGTCAAAAACTATTTCCTGGCCACGCTCCTTACTAGAACTGTCCAACTGAATCATGCTTCCTTCCCGCACGGGATACTGTTTTCCATTTGTTTCCATGATCGCAAACACCCTAACACCTCCCTGGTTTACGGGTCACCGCTCCGGTTGTATAGGCAACCCTTATGTCTCCCGCCATTCCCTGGCGCTGTGTGTGAAAGTAGCGTAACCGGGGTTTGGCGAAAAGCGGTAACAAGTAAAAAACCCAACGGTCCTATCCCGTTGAGTTTTTTTGACGCTCGCGCCATTCAATCCTTCTTAATTTCGGAAAGAAATGTACCATATAAACTTTTCTTTTGTCAATCTGGTCCGGGCAAGTATCCAATTAGCCAGCGTCTGGAGTAAAAAACCTAAGCTGGCGGTGCTTCGGAAAAAAGGCTTTCCCGAATTGCCTCCTCACCAACTCCAGTTATAGTGTATCGGCGGGGAGACACGGCGCTGTCGGTGTTCCAGACGATTTCCTTGGTATAGACGCGCATCAGATTATCAATGAATTTCTTTCCATGTTGGTCGAGATACATACCCAAATCTTCGCCAACCAGAAAAGCAATGGTGGTCGAAGTGGAATGACGACAGATCTCTTCAAGTTTACGCAAAAAATGAATGGCTACAGTCTCGAGCGAAGGCATTTTTCCGTCACCGTCACAACATTGGCATGATTCTCGGAGGATCGAATCCAAGTTCTTCCGGACCCGTTTACGGGTCATTTCCACCAGACCCAGCTCACTCATTTCAACTACTGTACAACGAGTCCGGTCACAGGACAAGGCCAATTCCAGTTTTCTGACCACCTCTTTTTGATGTTCTTTGCGTCCCATATCGATAAAGTCGATCAAAATAATGCCGCCCAAGTCGCGGAGTCTGACCTGACGGGCGATTTCCTGAGCCGCCTCCAAATTGGTCTTTAAAATGGTTTCTTGGAGGTTTTTTTTCCCCACAAATTTTCCGGTATTGACATCGATAACGGTCATCGCTTCAGTCCGGTCAAAAACCAGGTATCCTCCGCTTTTCAGCCAGACTTTTCGGCTCAAGGCTTTTTCAATTTCCCGATTTAAGCCGAAATGGTCGAAAATGTTTTCCCGGCTGTCGAATAGCCGTATACGGTTGCTGAGACGGGGGATGATCGACTCCACAAAATCCTTGAGTTTCTGGTATCCAAAATACGAGTTGATCCAGAGATTCGCCAGATCGTCATCGACAACGTCCCGCACCAAGGTATATAAAATACTGGCTTCTTCATAAAGAATCGCCGGTGAAGAAATGATTTCCGCCTTTTTTTGAATTCTTTTCCACAAACGTCCCAAGTTTTCGATATCCTCTCGGAGATCTTCCATCTTTTTCCCCTCCGCAACGGTTCGAACGATAATCCCGGTATCCGGAGACCGGACCCGCTCGACCAAGCGTTTCAAGCGGTCTCGTTCATCAGCTGAGGAAATCCGGTGTGAAACACCGACGGTATCCATCCCCGGCATGATCACAACGTACCGGCCAGGGAGGGTGATTTTGGTGGTGATCCGGGCACCTTTGGTGCCCATCGGTTCTTTGGCGACCTGGACAATCACTTCCTGGCTGGTTTTGAATAATTCCTCAATCCGTTTGGGTTTCGATTTTTCATCGAATAAAACATCACCGATGAAAAGAAAGGCATTTTTTTCGAAACCAGTATTGATAAAAGCCGACTGGATCCCGGGGAGAACGTTTTCCACGATACCCTTGAAAATATTGCCGGCCAAGCGGGATTCGGTCGCCCGTTCGAAAAAGAATTCGACCACCCTCCCGTCCTCCAATAAAGCGGCTCGTGTTTCGATTTCCGACATATCGATAATCAGATCCTTTTTCACCTAAACAACCTCCGGTCTAACTTTCAAAAAGGACGTTTGCCTTTATTATTTCTGTCGGGGAAGGAAATGATAGCTGTTCTTTGAGATAGGTGCTGAATTTGATTGGGCTAAGTTGTATGTCTTTCCCTATGAATACAAATGATAACATAAAACTGTTCCGCGCCAAGACTGGTTTATCCCATTCCACCAGCCACGGTGTTTCGAGAGATACCGGGCGTTCCTGGTATGATCCAGTGAAAATAAAACGGTATGTGATTCCGCGGGTCGCCTTGATCAGGCCAGGAGCGCTCGGGAGCAGTTTGATGGCTTCGACGGGCCGCATCTCATTCGGCAGTTCCCGACGGCAAAGAAAAAAGACTCTTTCCGGGCTGACCGGTTTTTGGAACGTTAGTTCCACGTATTCGGAAAAACTTTGAATACCCAGAGCCAAGGCCGGACCGAATGAAATACGCGGGCGGGGATTGAAGCCTTGTGAAAAAGCAAGAGGGAGCGATGTTCGCCTGATAACCCGATCCCAAAGGCGAGCGATGTCCAGTTGAGATAAAAAATGAAACGGTTTCAGTTTCAGATGCTTTAGACGTATCCGAACGTTTTCCGGGTTCATCAGAAACACACTCCACAATCATGGCAAATACTCCCGGGAACGCAACGGGCAGTCGGCACTGTTTCCCGGGAAGACAACCACTCCTTTTCGAGAAACGACCGCCTGACCCCGATGGAAACCACTTCCCAGGGGAACGCTTCGTTGAGCGGGCGTTCCCGTCCAGCACAAGCTGCCATATCCAGGTTTTCCTCGGCGAACGACTGTTCCCAACGATCATAAGAGAACCAGTCGCTCCACCCCTCAAGATAACCGCCCTTATGATAGACCCGCTCCAGGACTTTCGCCATACGCCGGTCGCCTCTCGCCAGAGCGGCTTCTAACTGGTTCATCCGGAAATCCGACCAATTCACGCGAACTGATTTCCCAATTCGTTTCGCTGCGGAACGGATTATTGACACTTTACTTTCGAGTTCTTCCGGAGAATTTTGAGAGGCCCATTGGAAAGGCGTATGCGGTTTGGGCACAAAGGCGGAAATGCTGGCCTGAATCTCAAAGCCCCGTTTTCCGGCTGTCTTTTTCGCCAGCGCATAGCTTTCTTCCAGCAACCGGACGATCCCGGCGATATCCTCATCCCGTTCGCCGGGTAGGCCAATCATGAGATACAGCTTGAGCCGTTGCCAGTTTGCAGAAAAAACCTGTTCGATAGTCTTGAGAATATCCTGATCGGTAAGGTTTTTATTGATGATACGGCGCAAATGTTCAGTCCCCGCTTCCGGGGCGAAGGTTAATCCGCTTTTACGAACTCGCTGGAGCTGCCGGGCCAGGTTCAGGGAAAAACAGTTCATACGCAGGGACGGAAGGGACAAATTGACCTTGCGTGGGGCGAGTTTTGCTGACAGGTCGCTGATAATCTCTTCGATACAGGAATGATCGGTACTACTCAGGGACAAAAGAGACAGCTCTTCGAAGCCGGTATAATCGATCATTTCCCGGGCCAAATTATCAATAACGCGCGGGGAACGTTCCCGATATGGGCGGTAAAACATACCTGCCTGACAGAAACGACATCCTCTGGCACATCCCCGGGAAATTTCCAGCGGAGCCCGATCGTGGACAATGCCGATGTAGGGAACAATGACCCGGGTTGGATACGGCATTTCGTCAAGGGAGGCTACCCACCTCCGGAGTACCCGGGATGGAGCACGCCGGTTTTCGCTCACGACACTGTCCAATGTTCCGTCTGGACGGTGGACGACACGGTAGAGTGAAGGGACATAGATGCCCTGAATTTCCGACAGAACCTCCAGCCGGTCAGGTCGTTTCAACCCCCGGGTTTCCCGTAACACCGTGATTAACTCCAATACCACCTCTTCAGCTTCTCCGATCAGCAGCGCATCAAAAAAAGGAGCAACCGGTTCCGGGTTGGACAACGCACTGCCGCCGGCAATCACCAGGGGATCTGTTTCTCTCCGATCAGAACTCCATAGGGGAATCTCAGCCAGATCGAGTAGTCCGAGGATCCCGACATAATTCAATTCGCTTTGCAAGCTGATGCCAACCACATCGTACATGCGGACCGGTTTTTTCCGCTCCAGGGTATAGAGGGGGATTTTCTCCTGACGCATGAGAGAAGCCATGTCCGGCCAAGGAAGATAAGCCCGCTCGGCAATGACCCCAGGCATAGTATTAAAGAGAAAATACAGGATCTTTAACCCCAGATTGGACATCCCGATTTCATAGATATCGGGAAAAAGCAGGGCAATTTCAATATCGGCCGGTTTATGGCCATTGCTGATACTATTTAGCTCCCGGCCGATATACCTAGCCGGTTTTTGAACGGTAAGCAGAGCGGAATCCCGCTCAACAAAATTTTGTATCCGCTTGTCATGCATAGATGATCTCCTTGTCTGCACTACATTGACAGAGCATACCTCCAGTTAGTTTTCTCCTTTGAAGCGGTTGACACTACACACTAAGCCCAGGGCGATCATTTTAATAACCAGAGAGCTCCCCCCGTAGCTGATAAAGGGCAAAGTCAACCCGGTGATCGGCATTATACCTATATTCATACCCACATTGACCAAAATTTGAAAGACGAACATCGCCGCGATCAGAGTCGTAAGATATTTTCCCTCAATATCTTTCGCTTCTCGGGCTATATGCATGATGGCCCACACCAGGACCATAAAGGAAAAAATGAGCAAGGTACCTCCTAAAAATCCTAGCTGCTCGCACCAGGCAGCGAAAATAAAATCGGTATGGCGGGCTGGTAAAAAACGCAACTGGCTCTGCGATCCCGATAAAAGTCCGTCACCCATAAAGCCTCCGGCACCGATGGCGATTTTCGACTGCAGTACATTATATCCACTTCCCAAGGGATCTCGGTGTGGGTCGATGAAGGAAAGGAGGCGATTTTTCTGATAATCGGCCAGAAAAGGCCATAAAATGGGAATCAGACTTCCCAAAAAAGCGAGGCTGAACATGATCTTTTTCCAGTGGAAGCCGCTGACAACTATAGCGCAAAACCACAGAGTCACCAGAATCAGTGTGGTCCCGAGGTCTGGTTGGATGAAAATGAGAAAGCTGGGAATCATGCTCAGGATAGCCAACTGGATATAAAAACTCCAGCTTTGGATCAGGTGGGATTGACGATAGAGATAGGAAGCCAAAAAAATGATTAATCCGACTTTGGCAAATTCAGATGGCTGTACGGAACGGTAGATTAACCAGCTGCGAACACCGATTTCGCTCCCGGAGCCATAGACGAGGACGGCGATAAGAGAAAGGAGAACAAAAAAATACAGCGGCCAGTGGAGCTTCAAAAACCAGTGGTAATCGATCTGCCGTATAGCGATAAAAATGACCCAGCCAAGGATGGCCCAGATGATTTGCCGCCCGTAGAAGCTGGCGGTTCCGAATCCATGCTCTCGTAAAGGATCAGTACTGTACACGGCAACTATGCCGAGAACCGATAGGAGCAGGGTTGCAGTGATCAGGATTTGTTCGGTTTTCATAATCTGCCTCCCCGGTGGGTCAGATACCATTCGATCATTGATCTGGTGATTCGCGTTGCAATTCCGCTCCCGTCCCCGCCGTGTTCAATGAATACCAACAAGACAATCTCTGGGTTATCGGCCGGGAAAAATCCGCCAAACCAGGAATGATCCTCTCCGTGCGGATTCTGAGCCGTTCCGGTTTTCCCCGCTATGGCTACGGGCAGATCCCCTAACATCTGGGCGGTCCCATTCCGGACTGCCTGCCTCATTCCTTCTTGAACCAAGTGCCAGGTGGAATCCTTGAGGGTGAGTTTTTTTACGACTTTTGGTGTATTCACGCGCTCGAGCGTCCCATCGTTAGTAATAATTTGTTTCAAGAGATGGGGTTGATAAAGCGTCCCTCGGGTCGCGATGCCGGCGATCAGGCGGTACATGGAAAAAGGCGTCATCAAAAGGTACCCCTGTCCAATGGAATAATTCAATGTATCCCCCGGAAACCATCTTTCGGCAAAACGTTGTCGTTTCCAGCGGGCATCGGGAAAAAGGGAAATTTTCTCGCCAGGCAGATCAATTCCCGATCCACTGTTTAAGAGAAAGTTTGCCGCCCATCGGTTGATCCCCACTGGACCGATTTTTAAGCCCAGATGGAAAAAGAAGATATTACAAGAAACGGCGATTGCTTCTACCAGATTGAGTGCACCATGTCCGGAACGCCGCCAACAATGGTATCGAAACTCATTGTAGTCGAAATACCCCGGGCAAAAAATTCGCTGATTCCCGTCGACCAGGTTCTCTTCAAGGGCTCCCAGAGCCAGCAGAGGCTTGAAGATAGATCCGGGAGGATGGAGAGACTGTAGAGATTGGTTGTGAAAAAGCTGGCGGGGATCTTCAATCAGGCGGGTCCACTCTTCATGGGTGAGTCCTTGCACCAATCGGTTCGGGCTAAATGCCGGATAAGTGGCCATAACCAGTATCTCGCCGGTTTGCGGTTTCCCGGCTACGATTACCCCTCTTTTCCCTTGCAGGAGTTCGTGGCCAAATTTTTGGAATTCATAGTCAACGGTCAAAACCAACGAGTTATTGAAGCGGGGGGGTTGAACATCGAGCATGCGAACAATTTTACCCAAAGCGTCTACCTCGATTCGGCGGTAGCCCTTCTCGCCCCGGAGGACCTCTTCATAGTATAATTCTATACCGCTTTTGCCGATCAAGTCTTCAGCGCCGTACCCGAGATGGCCTTTTTCCCGCAGTTCTTCCTTACCGATGCTTCCTATATAGCCGATGATATGAGAAAGAGTGTCGTCACCTGGGTATACACGACTGGGTCGTACTTCGACCATAATACCCGGAAGATCCTGTTTCGCTTCTTCGATCCGGATCACCTCTTCAAAGGTAATGGAGTCAATGAGCAAGATCTCCCCCGAGGGGCGTTCCCGGGGAAGATTATCAATTGACCGTCCAATAACCCGCTCCAGCCGGGAAACTATATCAGACATTTCGAGATTTTCGGGCAAATAGGAGACGGCATAATGGGGCATGTCCTGGGCAAGGATTTTTCCATAGCGATCGTAAATATTGCCCCGCGGTGCGGGAAGCGAAGTTATCCGGATCCGATTCATTTCCGATTTTTGCTGGTACAGAGCGGTTTCCAAAATACTGAGGTACCAGAGTCTGATAACCAGAAAAGCGAATGCTGCCAGAAAAATCCAGAGAAGTATTTCAATACGCTTTTCGATCCGGATTTTCGGCTGTTCATTCCACATAGTCGGCCTCGCGTTCTGGAAGAATAAACCGGTAGAACATAAAGAGTAGAATATTAATTGGAATACTCAGAAGAAGAACCAGGACATACTCTAACGATACCCTGCGTACCGAACCGGTCAGAACGGAGATAAAATGTATGAAAAACCAGTCGAACAGTGGTACGGCCAGAAAAAAACCACCAAGGACAAGTGCGTCTTTCTCGAATAGATGAATCCAGATAAAGCCGAGAACAGAGAGAAAAGACGCAAACAATAGGTTTACCCCGAAAGGTGAAAAGGATAGGACATCCAGCAGAAATCCAGCCGTGAGGACAACCGCAACTGCCAGGATCCATAGCTTCTCCCGGGCTAGGACGAATAGAACGAACGCCGAAAGGATGTTCATCTCGGAGAGAAGGGGCCAAAACCAGGTAAGCAAATTGTTTTTTGCAGTGATGAATATGATGCACGCCACCGCCGCCAGAGCATACTCCAGGATGGTCTTAATCATCCCCGCGTGCACTCCGAATGACAAAGAGGTATTCAAGGACTGAAAAATCACTGGCGGGTTCAATCGATACCTCTTTAAAGAGGCTTCCATCGATATCTTTCACCTCCCGGACCCGTCCGATGACGATTCCCCGTGGTGTGCTGATACCTAGACCGGAGGTGACCACCAGATCATCCACTTCTACTTCCGAAGTGCGGTAGATGTAGTTCATGCTACACAACCCCCCCCCGTCGCCAACGACTACACCAATATCTCTCGTACGCTGGATAACGGCTCCAGTAGCCAGTTTAGGGCTGAGGATCAGACGAACAACAGAGTAGGAATCGTAGACATCTTCTATGCGTCCAACCATTCCCTGGTAGGTCACTACAGTCAATCCGCTACGAATTCCATCCCGTATACCTCGATCCACAATGATTTTTCCCAGCCAGTCATAGGGATCGCGAGCGATGACCTGGGCTGGGATCACTTCAAAAGGGATCTTTTTTTCAATGAGCGCCGCCTCCATCATCATGGATAATTCCCGAATCCTTTCTACCAGCAGTGAATTTTCGTTTTGGAGCTGTCCCAATTCATTGATTAAACCACGGTTTTCGATAAGCAATTGATTTTTCGATGTAAAAAAATCCTTCCATCCCTGCAGACCCCGCTCCACAACACGCCAACCCCGGCTGAAAGGAACCGTTACCTGGCGTAATGCACCGAAAACATGAGCCGGTTCACCACCGCGGACGGTAAAAAGGACCAATTGAATGGCAATCACGATGATCACCGTCAGAACAATAAGTTTATTTCTCATGGTTTTGAATCTGTCAATCGCTTTCGTTGTTCCAGTATCCGGGGTTTATCCGGCGCTTCCGGAAGGCATTGCTGGGCGACAGCCTTCATGATCCCGGATTCTTCTCTTCAGAACCGGAAAAAGGAATAAAGATTTCCGCACTCTGCGGATTCATGATCAATGTCCTATCATTTGTCATAGCGAGAATAGCCACCTTTGGAAAACTCTCAACTATCAGCCGGAATGCGCCACGGCCTCCAGCCAAAACAGCCGTGAATAAAATGCCGCTCTCCGTGGTCGTTTTGGACGCCACGATCACGCCGGAAAAAGGATTCGGATAACCGTCGAACGGGCTGAGAACCACTGTTCCGATCAGATCTACTTCACGGAGATGAGAAATGTCCACCCGGGCAGCTCGTTCCAGGGCATACACGGCTCCTCCGGCATTGATCAAGGTCGAGAAGACCCTGCGGCTCTTGGGGAGTCCTTGCAGTACGTCAACCAGATATCCCTTGGCGATACCACCTAGTACATCGTTTCCTAAATAACATTGCATAATGTAACCCTTTGATATATCCTTCCTGTATACTACCTCAAGGAGGATATGTCCGATGCCTTTTCTCAGCCGTAAAGCAAAACTCAAAATAAGCGAGGAACAGGTGAACACGTTGGAAACACTGACCCGCTCCCGTACCGAACCTCATCAGCGGGTGGAACGAGCGACAATACTCCTGAGCTATTACCGGGGAGACACCATCTCCGCCATAGCCCGCACCTTGCGCACCAACCGGGTGAAGGTGGAGCGGACCATCAACAAGGCCCTGGAGCTGGGTATGGAGCGGGCCCTGGACGATCTGCCCCGTCCCGGTAAACCACCCTCCATCACCCCTGAGGCCCGGGCCTGGGTGGTGTCTTTGGCTTGTCAGAAACCCAAGGATCTGGGGTACAGCTTCGAACTGTGGACCACCCGGCTCCTGGCCGACCACATCCGCGCCCACTGCCGGGCAGCGGGTCATCCCAGCCTGGAACACATCGCCCGGGGGACCGTCTCCAAGATCCTCTCCCGCTACCAGGTCAAGCCCCATCGCATCCGCTACTACCTGGAGAAACGGGACCCCGAGTTCGACCGGAAAATGGCTGAAGTGCTCCATGTGTACCACACCGTCCAGTTGATCGCCCAGGGGGAGGAGCAGCCACTGGGAGCGTATCTCTCCTATGACGAAAAACCCGGACTCCAGGCCATCGGCAGCACCAGTGAGGATCTGCCTCCCTGTCCCGGTACCCACCCCACTTTCCAGCGGGATTCCGAGTACAAACGCTTTGGGACGGTGAGTCTCCTGGCCGGGATTGATCTGTTGACCGGTGAAATCCTGGCCACCGTGGAAGACCGGCACCGCAGCCGGGAGTTCGTGGCCTTCCTCGAGCTGGTGGACCAACGCTATCCCCCGCACATGACCATCAACGTCATTCTGGACAACCACTCCTCCCATATCTCCAAGGAGACCCGGGCCTATCTGGCCACCGTGCCCAACCGCTTCTCCTTTGTGTTCACGCCCAAGCACGGCTCCTGGCTCAACTTGATTGAATCCTTCTTCGGCAAGATGGCCCAGAGCTTCCTGCGGGGAATCCGGGTCACTTCCAAAGCTGAACTGAAAGAACGTATCTTCCGGTATTTCGAAGAAC
>DATIKP010000044.1 GCA_035477455.1 Atribacteraceae bacterium | reverse complement strand
ACAGGGATTACGGCGGATCATCAATGCCGAGGAAGCCTTTATCAGCGTGAATCACTGGGTTTTCCTGCGGGGTGTGTACTACGAATTTGATCGACAGGGACAGGTCGAACGGGTGATCCGATACGAACGGGAAGAAGTGGTGACCCGTTCGACAGTCGAGGAACTGATCAAAGCCCGGAAAAATCCCCAGGAGATGAGTTACGCCGAACTGCGCCGGACCATTGCCGATGAGCGGGGGCGGGGTCAGCAAACCAGACCCCTGGAATTGATGCTCTGGCAGAGAACGGCGATTCCTTTCGCCTGCCTGGTGTTTTCGCTAGTCGGTGTCCCCTTGGGTCTGACCTCTCCCCGTTCTGGGAAATCGGTTGGAATCGGCCTCAGTATTCTGGTGGTTTTCGGATATTATGTTTTTTTCTCTCTGAGCGGCGCGCTCTCGGAGGGTGGGACTATTCCGCCGGTGGCGGGAGCCTGGCTTGGCAATCTCTTGGGCACCGGGGTAGGTGTGGTTCTTTTATGGCTCAAAGACCGACATTGAGCTTAGATTTTTTTTTCTACAAGGAGAGTGCTTATGGACTTTTCTTCGCTGTTGCTTATCTTTTCCATTATCCTCGTCAGCGGTGTGATCGCTTACCTGGGCGATATCTTGGGCCGCCGCATTGGAAAACGAAGGCTTTCACTACTAAAGCTTCGTCCTCGCTATACGGCGATTGTGGTCAGCATCGCTACCGGCTTACTCATCTCGGCGATAACCCTCGTCATTCTGAGCGTCGCATCTGAGGATGTCCGGACGGCTTTGTTCGGTATGGCGGAACTCAAGGAACGCCTTGCCGCGCTGAACCACGAAGTCCTGGAACAAAACGTCGAACTCGAAGCGAACCGTAGAGAAGCGGAACAACACCGCCGACAGATCGGGGAACTCGAGGAAAGGGAAAGGAACCTGCAAGCCAGTCGGATAGGCCTGGAAGAACAATTGAGTACGCTTTCGATCAATGTCGAGGATCTCCGCGGTCAACGGGACCAGTTACGGGAGGAAATTCAGACACAGTTGACGGAACTTAGCCGGCTGCGCGCATCGTTAATGGCCATCCGGCGGGGCGAAATCATTTTCCATGACGAAGAAGAGATTCTTCGTGCCACGGCACCGGCGGGGATGAACGGAAGCGAAGCCGAGGCATTCTTGGTCTCGCTTGTCCATTCGGGCGATGAGGTAGTCATGCTCGAGGGGGCGGGCCAGGATGTCGAAAATCAGCGATCCATTTTTATCCTGGAAGACAATTTTTCCCAAACCCAGGAACTATTGACCAATTCTGCCGATGAATACGTGATCCGTCTGGTGGCCACCATCAATGTCGTGCGGGGAGAACCGGTAATTTCCCGCTTTCTGTCTGATGTCAACCGAAAAGTCGTCGCGGACGGGGAAGTGATGCTGAGTCGCTTTTTCACGGTGGAAGCCGGCCAGACAAATATTGAGCTATTGCTGGGCGAACTTCTCCGGGATCTGAATACCCTCGGGGCCCGCAGGGGAATCCTCCCGCAGCGGGGGAGGGTGGGGATTATTTCCGCCATTAATCTTTCCGAGATCACCCGCTCGCTTGAAACCATGAGCGGTGACGTGCTGATCGAAACCATAGCGGTTGGCGACATCTACACCATCGGTCCTCTGCGAGTCCGCCTACAAATAGGCAATGAGGAGGCTCCACAGGGGGAGGGTGATTAAGGATAACACCGTGGTCAGAAAAATGATGCTGGAGGACAGAGGGAGATCCAACTGATAAGCATCGGCCAGTGCATATGAGGATAGGAGGGTCGGGGTCGCGGCCTGTAGGATCATGACTTCCCGCAAGAGGGTCGGAAAAGGTAAGAAACGGGTGGCCAGGACAAACAGAAGCGGAAGGACCACCAGCTTGAGGGCAGCGGCGGCCAGGACCGGTTTTAGGTTTTGGGACAGATGGGTGGCAGATAGGGACAGCCCGATCGCGACCATAATCAACGGGATGGTGGTATCGGCCAACCGGTTGACGATATCCCAGAAAAGTGGGGGGAACGCGAGACTCCGGGAGGCCAGGGCCAGCAAAAAGGCCAAAAAAGGTGGAAGCTTGAGAATTTCCCGCAGGTTGTGTAGCGAAAAACGGCCGGTGCGGCTGAACAGGCAAAACGCGATGCCCACCGAAAAGACGGACAAAAAGTTGCCCATCTGGTCAAAAAAGATCGCCGCGGGAAGCGCCGCTTCTCCCCGCAGGGCCAGGATAAAGGGATACCCGAGAAAGGCGGTGTTTCCAAAAGCGGCTCCCATGGCGAAACTGGCCGCACTCAGCGGTGGTAATCGCAAAGACCGTTGACTGATAAAATAGGTCAGAACGAAGGTCAGGCTGACGATCAGGAAGGTAAGGGGAGGAATGCCCCACAAAGCGGATGTGAGCTCGGAGGGCTGAAGCGAACGAAACACGAGGGAGGGGAAGGCCACATAAAGGACAAACCGGTTGAGCGTGCCGGCGGCATCGCGCGGAAGCAGGCGGCACAGGCGAAAAATAACCCCCAGCAGGATCAGGATGAACATGACCGCCAGAACCTGAAACAATCCGCTTACTCCGCCTGGACCGGATTACTCAAGGACCCGATTCCTTCAATACGGATTTCCACTGTATCTCCGTCCCGGAGCGGTCCCACCCCGGCAGGGGTTCCGGTGGCGATGACGTCTCCGGGAAGCAGGGTCATCACCTGTGAAACGAAGGCGATGAGTTCCGGTACCGGAAAAAGCAGCTGGCTGGTGCGGGAGCGCTGGCGGATTAGTCCATTGACCAGACAGGCCACTTCCAGGTTCCGGGGATCGAGGTCGGTTTCGATATGGGGACCTAAAGGGGCGAAACCATCGAAAGATTTGGCCCGGGTCCATTGACCATCAAGGCGCTGCAGATCCCGGGCCGTGACATCGTTGAAACAGGTATACCCGAGAACCCGGTCGAGGGCCGAAGCCGGGGTGACCGATTTAGTCTTTTTTCCGATGACCACCGCCAGCTCGGCTTCATAGTCCACCCGTTCCGAAATTCTCGGTAACCGGATCAGGTCATCAGGACCGACCACCGCCGTGGGCGGCTTCATAAATAATACGGGATGAGTCGGAAGGGCATGGCCCATTTCAGCGATATGGTCATGGTAATTCAAGCCCACCGCGATGATTTTGGTCGGGAGGATTGGCGCGAGGAGCCGAATGCGCTCGCGGAGAAAAATCCGGCCGGTTTCCCGGACCGGTAGCTCATAGGGGTCTACAATTTCCCCAAGCACGCCGGCCTCCTTTTCGTAACCAAACAGCACCCTGGTCGGGTCTTCTTCGTAAAATCGGAAGAGTTTCATGGATGAACTCCTGTGCAAAAACTGTAGTCAATAATGGGTGATAATCCTTATGCATCATCCCATCCGCGTTTTCATAAACCCGGCCATCGGGCACCGACCGGTCAGCTTTTTTGAGCGAATAACAAACATGGCCAGGTCTGTCAGTCGGGGCGGGAAACCACAAGAGGCACGTCAATCGGCCCAAGCTTTATTCTATTGATTGCGGGCCGAATTTTCAACCTCGCCACCTCCCGGGAAAAAATATATTCAGATATTTAGCCGGTTTTCTCTCCTTTGTTCAAGAGACCGAGCCGGACCGGTCCGACTCTTGAAAAACCATTTTCGACCTTCTATACTGGCTACCGTGCCCGGAGGAAAAGAAAGTGGATTGGTTTTTATACTTGTTACCGTCGGGTAGCGACTGCTCGACTCAGTTGCGATCGGTGATCTTTTGTCAGTAAAAATACCACTGGGAACCCTATCTGGGCGATGAACGAAAGCTCCGGGGGATGTTGGATTTCGGACTGGACAATGCTGCCCTGCGGGGCTACAGGAGCTGGAGTCAATGGAGAAGAGGGCGCTTTTTGAAAAAGAACTCCTTATGAGCACTGCGGAAATCAGTGCCTTGGTTGAGAAATACGACACACCGCTTTTTATCATATCCCGGGAGAAGCTGGCCACCAACCATCGTGCCCTGCAGGAGCATCTTCCTGGAGTCGAGCTTTTCTACGCCATTAAAGCCAACCCCCACCCGGCGATCATCCAGCAACTCTACGAAGCCGGGACGTCGTTCGATGTGGCGTCTAAGAATGAAATAGATCTGGCTCTGCGCTGCGGGGTGCCCCCGGAACGCATGATTTTTGCCAACACGATCAAGCGCAAGAAGAGTCTGCGGTACGCCCGGCAGGTCGGGATCGACCTCATCACCTATGACAATGCGAACGAAGTGAGTAAAATGGCCAGTGAATTCCCCGGGGTGCGGGTGGTCCTGCGTCTGAAAACCTCCTCCGAAGGGAGCCGTATCGATCTTTCCTATAAATTTGGGGCTGAACCGGAGGAAGCGATGGATCTCCTGCGCTTGGCCGCCGGCGCCGGGTTGAAACCGGTGGGGATCAGTTTTCATGTCGGGTCACCCTGTCATAATCCCCAGAATTACCTTCACTCACTCGATCTGGTCAGAAAGGTCATCCGGGATGCCGACCGAGCGGGCATATCGTTGCACCTGGTAGATATAGGGGGCGGGTTTCCCCTGCACATAACTAAAGCCGAAGATTCGGAAGCCAGTCTCGAAATGCTGGCGGAGACAGTCGGGCCCGTTTTACAGGAAATGCGGGCGGAGGGGTTGCGTATAATCGCTGAACCGGGACGGGTGCTGGTGGGCAGCGCCTGTCTCCTGGTGACGAAAGTGATCGGTAAGGCAGTCCGCTCCGGGCGGATCTGGTATTACCTGGACGATGGAATCTACGGCACGTTTTCAGCCATTCTCTTCGATAAGGCCCGTTTCCATTTTGTTTCCCTGCGGGAATCCCCGGCAATGCAGCCTTGTGTACTGGCCGGTCCGACCTGCGACTCTTTGGACGTTATCGCGGAAGACGTTTTTCTGCCGCCCTTGGAACTCGACGATCAACTGTTCGTTCCGGATATTGGAGCGTATTCCTGGGCTTCCTCCACCACGTTCAACGGGTTCGATAAACCGACGGTGGTCCTGACTTAGAGCCCCCGTCAGACGAAGCGGAGATTGAATTCCGGACAAGCCGGCAGGCAATATCCACAGGACAGGCATTTTTCGGGACTGATGATCAAACCATTACTGCCCCGCGCGATGGCTCCGGCCGGACAGGTTTCGAGACACCGTTCACAGTGTCGGCAGAAAGGCAGCATGATCAGTTTTTTTTGTCGCCGATCCTGGCATAGTTCAAGAACGTTCCGGGGGATGGGCTGGTTTCCGAAATAGGCCAGATGAAAAGCGAGCTCCACCTCTCGGACCATGCCGATGGCCAGGGAGCTGAATTCCCGGATATTGCGGACGTAATCCAGAGCATCAATGAGTGAGCCAAGTAAATGGCCGCCGGCCAGTACTTTCATGGCGTAGAGTCCTTTTCCGTTTTGGTAGACCTTTTTGATGGCCTGAAGCATTCCGGAGAGATTTCCGTGGAGAATGCCGATTCCCTCCAGGTTGACAATTGGAAAGACCACTTCAATCTCCGGCTGGAGAGCGGCCGCTTCGACGACATCAACGGCATGGGTGGAAATGCCGATCGCGCGGATCAAGCCTTTCTCCCGAGCCTTCACCAGGTAGGTTAGAGCTCCGGACCGTTCGGAGAAAACCTCCTTGGTTGCCCGGGCCGCATGAAGGTGGAATATGTCGATGACCTCCCGTCCGGTCTTCCGGAGGGCGAATTCGACGCTTTTTTCCATGTCCGGGTAAGTCACCGCCGTGGATTTCGAGGCGATGATCACGCCATCTGATGGGGTAAACGCCGCTTGGAGGAATTCGTAGGTTTGGTATAATTCAGCGGTATCAAAAAAGATGATATCCCCATCGTAGGCTTGTCTAAGCAAGCGAATAGCTTTTGCCTGGGGGAGGTTGGCCTGCAGAGGACCCATGGGGAGCATACCGAAACATAATTCAGAAACCCGGATATCGAGTAGACCCAGGCGGTTCCGTTTCACGGTGAATCCTCCGTTCTCTTTGCGACGCTACAAAAGGTCCTCACCCTCATAAGGGGGTTTGAAAAATATCATGGACTTCTCTCACGAAATGATATAATGCAAGCGCGGTTCAAGGCTCATGGAGTAATATTGTGCTCTAGCTCGATGATACCACACAATTTTTTAATATAGGGGTTTATACTGCGGGAAGCATAAATATCCGGAAATCCTCCAGAAGTTGACGGAGTATCCGGGGTTTGGCTTGCCATTTCCCTTGCTGGGTTCCCACAGCGATTCGCCGGATTAATCTATAAGGGGGACGGAAATAGGCCCAGAGACTGGAAAAGACCGGTGGGGAGAGACACACGTTTCCTGCTCAAGATGGAATTTCCGGGGGGGCGACCGGTGGAAGAGGACCGGTATTACTTCTCTCGTGGGACGGGAGGTGACATCATGGTTGTGCAGGCATATATTCTGATCCAGGTGGAAACTGGAAAGGCGGTGCAGGTTAAAAAAGAACTCTCGCTTCTCGAGGGAGTGAAAAAGGTGGATCGGGTGATGGGCCCATATGATCTCATTGCCCTGGTGGAAGGGAAAACCAACCAAGAGATTGGGGAGAACTTGCTGGGACGCCTCCAGGAGAGCGACGGCATCAAGCGGACGCTCACCTGTCCGATCATTTGAGGGCTATTCAGTAACGCCGGGTGATCCCGGGAGCATGATCGGCTAAGGATAGAAGTGTGAGCTCGCGAGCGTGGGATAAGCGGGGAAAGCTAATAACTGAAACGTGATGATGGAGCAAGGGAATCAGATCACCCGGAAAGAACTCCAAATTTTAACCTTTATTGAGACGTTTTTTTGCCGGCACGGATATCCACCGACGGTGCGGGAAATCGGTGAAGCGGTCGGTTTCCAGTCGTCCTGCAGCGTGCATTACTATTTGAAGAAAATGGAGAAGAACGGCTTTATCCGTAGGCGCCCCACCAAACCCAGAACCATTGAAGTGCTGCCGCATTCTTTTCGTTCGCCAAACGAGGACAGCACGGTCATGATCCCCCTGTTGCGCAGCCTGGTTTTGAAGGGGGAGGCAGATTCCTCTCCGTCTGTAGAAAGTTATGTACCGCTGCCCCGTCGGTTCCTCGGAGACGGTCGGTTTTTTATCCTGTGTTGGAAGGGAAACGCCAATCCAGTTATTCCCCTTTCCCGGGGCGATTATCTGATTTGCCGGAAGTATGAGCAGGACACGGCTCCGCACCACGATGATGTGGTGCTGGCCCTGATTGAAGAAGAAATGCTCTTGGGGCGGATTTTGCCCTGGCGGATGGGGACCTATTTCGCCGGCCAGAACTCTGAAAACCACTTCACACAGCTTTGGAGCCAATATTTTGTGGGAGGGAAAGTTGTCGGTATCTGGAAACAATTCGCTGGCACCCCGGGATTGGATTGAAAGGCGAGTCCCCTGCCCTCCGGCAATTACGCCGGAGAATGAAAGACGGCTTTCGAGTTGAGGACGGAGAGTTGACAGAGAAGGAGGTCGTTACGTGGTCATAACCCGGGAAATCAAGTTCTTCACCAAAGGGCATACGGACATCATCAATATTACAGATCTGTTCAGTGAGACTTTACACGAATCCCGCCTCCAGTCGGGGATTGCCTGCCTCTATGTTCCGGGGACGACGGCCACCCTGACTACGATTGGGTATGAATCAGGTACGATTGACGATCTCAAGGAATTCTGGGAAAGAATAGTCTCGATGCGTGGCGAATACGCCCATAACGCCCAGTGGGGCGATGGGAACGGCTATGCTCATGTGCGGGCCGCTCTGTGTGGACCGTCGCTCGTGGTCCCCTTCAACGATGGAAAACCGCTCTTGGGAACCTGGCAGGATATCGTGTGTATCGATTTCGATAACCGGGCCCACTCGCGCACGGTTTTTGTCCAGTTGGTCGGAGAGTAGCGCCAGTGAACGGGTCTTTCTCCTTCAGACTGCCTAAAGAAATCTTTTTTGGAACAGGTGAGGGCCGAAAAACCGGTGCGTACCTGAGGGCCATAGCTTCCCGCTTTCTGGTGGTTACCGGAAAAACGGCGGTCCGCCGGTATGGGGTACTGGCTGAGGTCATGGAGTCTCTGGGGAACGAAAGTTTACAATGGGAAGTATTTGATGAAGTGGAACCAGAGCCTTCTTTGCGCACCATAAACCGGGCGCTCGAACACGCCCGGGGCTTTCAAGCAGAAGGGGTCGTTTCCCTGGGCGGAGGAAGTGTGCTTGATTGTGGGAAAGCGGTTGCGGGTCTGGTCGCGGCGGATTCTCCGGTGGAACCTTTTTTTGACGGGCAGTCCCTGCCCCCGGCTGGAGTACCCTGGATTGCGATGCCCACGACGGCCGGCTCCGGCTCGGAAATGACCAATAATGCGGTTTTGAGCGACCCGGAACGAATGCTGAAAAAGAGCCTCCGGGGACCGAGCCTGTTAGCCAGGTTAGTTATTGTCGACCCGCTCTATACTGAATTCATGGATCCCTATGTGACGGCGACCAGTGGAGTGGATGCCTTGGTTCAAGCTATTGAAGCCTGCACCGGTCCCCAGGTGAACCCGGTTGTCGATGTGTTGAGCCGGGAGGCGATACGGCTGTTATGGACTTATTTACCGGAAGCGGTCCGGGCTGGTGACAACCGGGGAGTTCGCGAATACGTGGCCCGAGGGAGTGTATTGAGCGCCATGGCCTTCTCCAATTCTTCCTCGGGTCCGGCACACGGATTATCCCATATGGTTGGTCCAGAGTATGGCATTCCTCACGGAGAGGCGTGCGGACTTTTTTTGCCCCAGGTCATCAGGTACAATAAGGAAGTCTTGTCCGAAAGATATCGCGCTCTGTTCCAAACCCTTTTTGGAGATCAGGATCCCGGTCGCGATCCGGTCGAGGCGTTTATCTACGCCTGGCAGGCTTTCTTGGATACCATAGGGCTCCGGAGGCGCCTGCGTGATTTCGGCGCAACTGAGGAGAACCTGTCCGGAGTGGTGCAGGATGAGCGCATCGGGAGAAGCATCAAGGAAAACCAGCGTCCTATGACCCACGATGATTTGATCGACCTTCTGCGGGAGGTCCTGTAGGTGCCGATCCTTGATCCATGAACCGGGACGGTATGTGTTGCAAGGGACTTTCTGTGAACGTTTCCCGGAGGGTGTGTATCGGCGGAAAAATAGAAAGTTGAGGGTGGGATTAAGAACGAAAGGATTGTAATCCATCACCGATCATCCATTACAGTTTTACCGGGAGGAGACTGGACGTGGAGATCCTCAGAGAACAGGAAAAAGAATATCGGAAAGGAGATCACGGAATTAAATATTTTTTTCGGGGTCCGCAGCTGGATTGGGGTCTGGTGTACCTGAAGCCCGGTGAAAAAATGGGTTCCCATTATCATCGGGAGGTGGAGGAAGCCTTTTATATCCTGGAAGGTCGTGGAACGCTTCTGGTCAATGAAATGGAGGTAGCCGTGGAATCGGGCTTCGCTTTTCGTCTGGAAGCAGGTGAGCGGCACGATCTTGTCGCTGCACCGGACATATTATTGAAGGGTATCTTCATCAAGAACCCCTTTCGGCCTGACGATAAGGTCGAATAATAACAGCCGGTTTGGTTGAGGCTTTGTTTTCATCCGCCATTTGGTGTACCATACAGTATAAGAGGCATACCCGGTCACACGGGATGCGGATCGATGAGGGATACCGCTGTACTGTTTTTTTGGATGAAACATTGAACACCTTTGTTTTTTCCGCAGACCGAGTAAACTGGTACCGCGTATCGACTGAAGAATAAAAGGGGAGAACAAACATGAAGGACGCTCTTGTCCAAGTTGCGAATCTTATGACCGTTTCCGCCAGGACAGCGCCGAAATCAGGCGGTAAGGACTATGTGAACGTCACCGTTCTTGATGGAACAAGGGTATCAGAGTTGGGGAACGCCATGATCGCCTACGGACAGGAACGGAACAACTCTGGATTTGTTCGGGATGGTCAGAATGTGCTCGATTCACTGGCCGTCGTTCTGGTTGGGATCAAGGAAGCAGCGGCCATGCATCTGGATTGCGGTGCGTGTGGATTGGACTTTTGTTCGGAACTGGAACCGGTCGAAAAGCGCGAGTTCCGTGGACCACAATGCATGTTTCGCCTCCTTGACCTGGGAATCGCCCTGGGCTCGGCGGTAAAAACCGCTTCCCTCTTGAATGTGGATAATCGGATTATGTATCGTATCGGTGTCGTCGCCCGTCGCATGGCTATGTCGGAGGATGATGTGGTCATGGGTATTCCGCTTTCCGCAGCTGGAAAGAGCATCTATTTCGACCGAAAGGGGTAGGGATGAATCCATGGAGGGTGCGTTGCGCGTACAAGACATTATCGGATTAATCCTGGCCATCCTGATCGTCGCAATTCTGATCAGCATCATCCTGATTTTGCGGGAAAGCGCCAAGGAAAGAAAAATGTGGAAAGATGACTACGAGGATTATGACGAAAGAAGTAAATCCGGAAGAAAATTGACTCCGGAGAAGAAGCTTCCCACCGGAAAAATCCGTTTTTCCTCGCTCTCCGGCGTTGAGAGTCTGGTTTCGGAGGTGGAGACCAAGCGGAAATGGAACCGCATTCCCCGGGAACGGGAAGTTCCCAAGAATGAGCCACCGGCAGAGGAAGAGGTCGTTGTGGAAAAAATACCGCCCCGTCCACCGACCAAATCTCCCGTCCCACCGGTGACCGAGAAGCCTATGGCCTTCGAAAGACAGGAGGCATTCGAGTCCTTTCCGGCGGATACCGTCAGGAAGATTCCTCTCGCGGAGCACAGGGTGAGTCGCGAGCCACGCCAGGCCGTGTTGGAGCGAGGCCTGAAAAAGCTTGCCGAAATGGGACTGGAGATCAAGAGCCTGAAAGTGGTGTTGGACGATGAAAACATCGAATTTGCCCCGCTGCTTTGGGAAGTGAGGGACATGGTACAATCCGGAAAAGCGATCGGTGATATCGTCATTCATACTGCCTTCAAGGTCTTGCCCGGCCATTCGGGAGAAGAAGTGGTGGAACTGTACCGTTCCGGCGACCTGTCGGTGGTCGATAAGCTGGAGGTTCGGGTGAAGATCGAAGAGGGGCAGGACTATTTGGTTGCGGTGTTGCACCTTTCCTATTTTCGGCTTCCTGATTTAATGCGGTTGCACCGAAATGGAACCTTGTCTGAGGAAGAACTGGAACTGCTGAATGCGTTGAAATTTGTCGATCGGAGCACCAAGAAAGACCTTGCCCGGGTTGTTTATTCGAAAATCACCAATGCGTAGGCGCCGATTGAGCAGATTGGGCCGAAAGGTTCCCGGGTATGTTCTACCCGAAACGTAAAACGGTCTTTCCCACGTGGATTCCGGACATCGATAATCGGGCCGGAAAAAAATTTACGAGAATTTGTTGGATATTGGTGTGTGGCGTGGGGATTCTGGTTCTCGTGTTCGTGCTCGGTAAGCTGGTACCTGTGCCCCTCCCCAGCGATTACGAGGTCTTCTGGCGGGTGGAAGAAGCCTTACATCCGTGATGGGGGAAACCGGCGCAACGCGAGAGATGAGAAAGCGAACAGATTTATAACTCAGCTTTTCTGACTAGAGAGGAGGACAATCATGTGAGTGGACGAAGCGGTTTTATTGTAACGATTATTGCCCTTGTAGCGGGTGTGGTGGCCTTGGTCTCGTTCCTGGTCGTGTTTCCGGGGATTGGCGGCCGAGTCTCCCGACTGGAAGACGCTTTACAGACTCAGGCCGACGAACTTTCCCGTCTAGTCGGTCAGGTTGGGGAAATTCCGGAGGACCTCGCTCTTTTCCGGGAACTGATGGGAACCCTGGAAACCCGGATGGCTGCTTATGAGCTTATGGAAACTGATTTCCAGGCTATGGTGAATGTGCTTGAGGAACAAGGGTCGGTGGTCGCGAGCCTATCCGGAGAACTGGTGGTTTTGGAAAACCGCTTGACTGCCAACGAAGAGTCGGCCTCGGCTCTTTCAGCCGTCCTTGCTACCTATGAAGACCGATTTGTGGGTTTCGAAAGCACGGTACAGGCTCTGACTTTGACTTTCGGTGAGCGGGTGCAAGAGATGGAGGCTCTGCGGACGTCGGTGGCCGATGCCGTTACCGGGATCGAGACCCTGTCCGCCTCCCTCGCGGATTTGGACCGCCGTTACGCTGCCGTGTTGTTAGGTATGAATGATAAAGGAACCCGCTTGGTGGCTTTGGAGGAGAAGCTGGTGGTCGTCGACCAACTTAACCGTGATGTGGAAGATCTGTCCGGGGCTATGCAGGGACTTCGCCTTGACCAGCGACTACAGGCCGTACTTAATGTGATTGACATCAGGGTCCGGGAGATCACTGAGCTGCTGAATACCCTCCGCGCTGAGATGGAGAGGGAGATGGCCGTTACTCAAGAGGATCGGGAACGGATCGACCAATTATACGCCGCACTCCGGCAGGAGTTGACCGGACAACAGGAGTCCCTGCGTGCGTTCCGGGAGGAAGCCGTCAGACAGGTTGCCACTCTGCGGGATGAAGTTGAGGAAAGCCTCGCTAACATTACCGAAAAAACGGCGACGATGATCGAACACACCGGGGAACAGGCTCTTCGTATCGATGAACTCACCGGGCGCTTGACCACCCTGGCCGAGAGTCTGCCGGTACCGGAAGTTCTCAATGATTTACAGCGGGAAGTGAGCGAAGCAATTACCCGGGTTGAGGAAAAAGTGACCGGCATCCAGGCGGAGGTTACCCAAAAAACTCAAAACCTGTCCGCAGAGTTGGCCCTTCTCCAAGGCCAGGTTGAGGAATTGAACCGAACCCTCGGAGAGTTGCAAGCCGGCCTTACTGAACAGTCCTCCCGTCTGGAAGGTTTTGAGCGGGGCGTTCAAGAGGTGATCGATACCTTTGGTCTTAGAATTGTCGGAATTGAGGAATCCCTGACTTCGTTGAAAGTCACTGAAGAGGATTTACGGAGCCAGGTGGCCGACCAGGAGAAAACGCTCTCGCTGGTGAGTGCGAAACTAGGGACCGTCGAAAACAGGCTGCAGGTATTAGCTTCAGATATTGAGCGGGACCTCCGCGGTATCATAGCGGAGGTATCCGACGCTTCCGAAAGGGTCAGACAGGAACTCTCGCTTTCCCTTGGGGAGGCCCTGCAAGACGTACCTACTCCGGAAACGATAGCGGCTCTGCGGGACGACCTGACGGCAGTTGCCATGGATAAAGAAGGGCTCCGCATGAATGTGGAGGAAATCAACCGGGAGCGGGAACGGATCCTTGAGGATTTAGGGAATAAATCGGTGCAATTAGCCCAGTTACAGGAGAGCGTTGTGGAAGCGGTCTCTCAGGCCGGAACATCTCTGGAGCTTTCTACAGAGTTATCCAAAAAAATGGAATTGGTCATGGCTGAAAAAAGTGGCCTTTCAGAGCGCTTGTCAGAAACCGAGAATGCCTTGGTCGTGTTGGATGGGGACTTCGCCGTTCTGAACGATACCTGGAAAAACATAGCCGGCCGGATCGAAGAGCAGCTGAAAGGCCTGCACGCGCAGATGAATCAGGTTCAGGTGCAATTGGCGGAGTTGACGGTTGCCATGCCGGAGGAGATTCCCGAGGAACAATTCGAAGCTTTTCGCGGGGTGGTCGAACAGACGCTCGATGGTCTGGCCAGTAGAATTGAAACTCTTGAATTCTTTAAAAATGAAATGAACCGGCTCGAATTGGATGCAAAGATTTTCGCCGTGGAGGGGAACATGGCAAATGTCGAAGCCCGCATCGCAGAACTGGTCGCCACCATCGAGACACAGGTCCCGGACATTGGCGAATTGCGGGATGCTTTGGACGAACTCAGAGAGAACCGGATGGAGATACGTTCCGACATTGAAGAACTGTACAGGAAATACGAGCAAATCGAAGAAGTGGCTACGACTGGTCAACAGATCGAGACTCTGGAAGAAGAAAGAGTGAGTATTATTCAACAGATAGAACGCCTGGCTGGGGAGAAGACGACTTTGCAGGAGGCGTTGACGAAGCGTCAGGAAGAGGCCGCGGGGATCAGTGGGGAGATAGAGAGGTTACGGGGAGAACGAGAGGCTCTCCAGGACATCCGGGTTCTGGAAGAGCAGAAGACCGCAGTCGAACAAGAGAGCGCTCGCCTTCAGAGAGAACTCGCTGACCGGCTGGGCCAGATCGATCTTTTGCAAAATCGCATCGCCGAATTGGCTCATCAGCTCGACGAAAGGGCAAGATATACGTCTTATATCATTCTTCCCTGGGACAATCTCTGGAATATCGCCTTACGCTATTACCGGGATGGAAGCAAATGGGAACTCATTCTGGAAGCCAACAGGGATGTGATTGACGACATCTATAACTTGCGTCCCTATACCGAAATCAGGATTCCCCGCATCAGCGCTCCCGCTCAGAAGTAATCGAAGAAAGGGGATTGACCATGGAGATGCTGGAGGTCATCAGCGGTAGACGAAGTATACGGAAATTCTGGACAGAAAACGTGAATCCTGAAGACCTGAAGGAAATTTTGGAGGCTGCCCGGCTAGCTCCTTCGGCGAAAAATCTCCAGCCATGGAAGCTTATTGTAATTAGGAATGACAAAAAAAAACGCTTGATCGCTCAAGCCTGTGCCGGGCAGGAATTCATCGGGGAAGCGCCGGTGGTTATTGTGGCCTGTGCGGTGAGCCGGGGCAGCTTTATCGGCAAGTACATGGAAAGCTGGCCGATGGATGTTGCCATTGCCATGGATCACCTGATGCTCGCGGCCTGGAATAAGGGATTGGGGACCTGCTGGATCGGCAACTTTGATGAGGAAAAGATCAAAGAGTTGTGTTCTGTGCCTCCCGAAGTCCGGGTGGTGGGGTTGACCCCGCTGGGATATCCGGCAAAAATCCATCAGCCCTCACCCCGCCGCCCTCTGGAGAAAGTAATTTGTGAGGAGAACTACTCCGGATAGTCCGGTGGGGATCCCCACCGGACTATCCCTTTTTCAATGGAGTCAATCCGTCGCTGTCCGACGATAGCGTTCTTTAAAAATTGCGGATTGGATGAAGCGTGCAAGAATTATCACCTTTAACTATCACCGATCACCCATCACTGTTTTTATTTACAGAGAATAGAGACTATACTGGCGGTGGAACGCCCGGCGCCTTTTTGGAGATCACCTAGTGAGTATTGTTCGGATCGAGATTGATGACGTGTTAACCCTGAAGAAGGGTCACCCCTGTGGTAGCCGGGAATGGCGGGTGGTCAGGATCGGGTTGGATATTGGTATGCGTTGTGTGGGATGCGGCCGTTTTGTGATGGTTCCGCGGCGGGAACTCGAACGTAAAATCCGGGAAATCCTTCGTAAAGAAATACGCTTGAAACCACAGGAAAGCTTGCTGGAAGGACTCTGAAGATGGGTTTGAAGGCCGGCATCATCGGGCTGCCCAACTCGGGAAAAACCACGATTTTTAATCTGCTGACTGCCAATCGGGCCCTTGCCGCCAGTTACCCCTTTTCCACCATTCTGTCCAACCGGGGAGTTGCTTCGGTTCCCGACCACCGCCTCCTGTTTCTGGAAAAACTGCTCAAACCACCGCGCCTGGTACCGGCTACGGTAGAGTTTGTCGATGTCGCTGGCTTAGTCAGGGGGGCCAGCCAGGGTGAAGGCCTGGGAAACCGTTTTCTGGCTGATCTCCGGGGAGTCGATGCGCTGGTGATGGTTCTGCGCTTGTTTTCCGATTCCCAGGTGACCCATGTCCTGGGTTCCGTCGATCCTCTCAGAGATCAGGAAGTTCTTACCCTCGAACTGCTGCTCGCTGATTTGGAGGTGGTGGAACGGCGCCTGAAAAAAATTGCGGATCTGGAACGCAAGGTGAAAGATCCGGCCATGGCGCGGGAAGGTGAAGTCCTGCGCCGCTGCCGTGATATACTGGCCGATGGCCGATCGGGGGGTGATTACCCGTTGACCCGGGAAGACGATGAGATCCTCCGGGAATTTCAACTGTTGACTCGTAAACCCCTCATTTATGTAGCCAATTGCGATGAATCCGCCGCCGGAGGTTTTCTGGCCGAAGAATTAAGAAAGCATCCTTCCTTTCAGAAAACCTCGCTGATCACGGTGTATGGCCGGCTTGAAGAAGAATTGAGTGAACTTCCGCCTGAAGAACAGGCACAGTTTTTCCGGGAATTCGGCATCGAGCACAGCGGTCTTGTCCGACTGGTCAATGAGGCCTATCGCCGTCTGGGGTTAGTGACGTTTTTTACGTTTGGAGACAAAGAACTCCGCGCCTGGGAAATTCCCGCTGGTTCTCTGGCTCCTGCCGCCGCCGGTAAAGTACACACGGACATGGAAAAGGGATTCATCAGAGCAGAAGTGATCAACTTCCGGGAACTCAGTGAAATTGGTTCTCTCGAGCAGGCCCGCCACCTGGGAAAAATACGCTTGGAAGGTAAGGAATATCCGGTACAGGACGGTGACTTACTGTATTTCCGCTTTTCACCGCCCTAGTACTTAATTGCCTAAGTTTACGATAGTATTTCTAAGCTGCCTACCTTTGACTTCCCTCTTGCGCCATGCAAATGGTCTTGCTGTAGGTCCATATGCAGCAACAAAAGCTTCAATTGCTTTGCGCAATT
>DATIKP010000043.1 GCA_035477455.1 Atribacteraceae bacterium | reverse complement strand
AGGCATCCATGGAACATCCCCCTGGGAAGAGCTTGAGGGACAGGTATTACTGGGAGGCAAAGGATTTGTGGAGAGGTTTAAGGGCTTGCTCCAGGAGAAAGCCGCCATCAAAGAAATACCACGCCAGCAACGTTTCGCAGGTCGGCCCAGCCTCAGAGAGATTTTTCCGGACACCCATTTTGCAGAGAAGCAAAAGAGGAATGACAGTATACTCTTTGCCCACCTGAAATACGGGTATACCTTGAAAGAAATAGCCGATTCCCTTGGCATTCATTACGCGACCGTCAGCAAGATAGTACAGAAGATGGAGAAGAAAATGTAGCTTTTCAAGACCTGACCCCTTTTACTTTTTCCGGGGCTAAAGTTTTCATCAAAATTGCCGATAAATGTAGTGTCATAATCAAGAGCGGGCACCCTGACGCTTTCCCAGCCTTCCGGTAGAGTCAGGGTGAAATGGCCGCACGGGAAAAAAATTTCCTCCCCCGCCAGAACGGTCGAGGCTTGGAAGAGGATGATTCTAGGAACCCAGAAAACCCTTCCCGGATGGTTTATTCCGGGAAGATTCGGCATGGGAAAGGGGGGATTGCATGATACCGGCCCTGTTTCTCGCCGTTGCCTTAATCGCTTTGTACCTTACCAGCCGTGAAGCGATTCGCTCCATGCCGCCTGATATATTGAGTCTCTGCCGGGAGGCATACTTTTTTTTAAAGCAAAAAAAATACCGCGAAGCACTGAACAGCTACACGGCTGCGCTCGCATTGAAACCCGATAGCCTGGAAGCCCTGGCCAATCGGGGCAACGCCCACTATTTCCTGGGAGAATATGACCAGGCGCTCTCTGATTACACACGGTCAATTAAAATCAAGCCCACCTTGTCCACCGCTTACAACAACCGGGGCTTTACATTTATGACCATGGGACATCTTACCGAGGCCATCGACGATTTTTCCCAAGCGGTCCAATACGATCCCCATCTTTCAGAAGCCTATTACAACCGGGCTGAGGCGTACTCGGAAAAAGGAGAGGTTACCCTGGCCCTGGCTGATTACGAACAGGCTCGGAAGCTCAACCCGGCTGATAAAGACGTGCTGTTTCGGCGCGCCAGCCTGCTCTTGAAATCGGAAAATCAACAGGAGCTCGCCCTCGCCGATCTTAACGAATTTATCGAAAACAATGATGCGCATCCCCAGGCCCGGTATCTGCGGGGATTATTCTATTTCGAACAGGGGGAGTACCAGAAAGCGATCGACGACTTTACCCGGGTTATCGCATTGAATCCTTCCTCGTTCCGGTCTTTTTATCGGCGGGGATTGTGCCAGGCCGAACAGGGGGAGTACCAGAAAGCCATCGACGATTTTTCCCGTACCATCGGGCTGAATCCCGGCTATTTCCAGGCATTTTATCGACGAGGAAGCCTGTGGCTCGAGGTGAAAGAACACGAACAGGCGTCCGCGGATTTCAGCCGAGTCATCGAAATAAACCCCCGGTCTTTCAAGGCTTATGCCTATAGGGCGCTGTGCCGGCAGGCCATGGGAGATTATGATCAGGCCCGGAAAGATCTCGCAACCTACTTTTCCGGTGAAGGGGTGAGCGAATTATGGGCTTCCTTTCCTGATGACCCGACGTCCGTTGACCGCCACCTCAAACACAAAGACAAACTCGACGAGGACTTGAGCGCTGAACTGGAAATGGAAGATCTGAGGGAAAGAAAGGCCACCGAGCCGGACGAGGCCGTTAGGAACGTCGCAACGCCACAGGACGGTTCACCGGAAGCGGGAGAGTCGGAAACGGTGGGACCGGTCCGGGAGGAAGCCGGCTTTGCCCAGGAAACGCCGGCCGGGGAAGAGCGGTCGATTTTCCGGGCCCCGGAAGAGGTCATTGCGGAAATCATCCATCTGGCCCAGAAAAAATCAGAGACGGGGGAATAAAAAAACCGGGCTCACTGAAGAACCCGGTTAAAATGATGGTAGCGGGGGCCGGATTCGAACCGACGACCTCCGGGTTATGAGCCCGACGAGCTTCCTGGCTGCTCCACCCCGCGATGCTTCACCTGTGTTTATGAATCTATCACGAACCATTATTATAGACCCCTTACTGGTCGTTGTCAACACATCGCAGTCACTCATCTAAAATCTTATCGAACACCACCCGGTTCACTCATCAGATATTCTTACCCAAGGGGACCAGTGATGACCATGTCTTTGCCCGGTAGCCAGGAGCATATCCGAACCATGAAACAACGCTATTGGCAGTGTACCGGAAAAAGCGAGAAGACCTTGCTCACCGATGAGGCAATCACCATCACCGGGTATCACCGGAAATACCTGATCGGACTGCGCAACACTCACCACTTGTATTCGGAGAAAAAGAAAGTAGTTAAGGCAACGGCCCGCGCGCTGACGAGCTTGTCTTCCGGCCATCCAGTGCCTCTGGCCGACGCTGAACTATCGTGGCGAAGGACTACCCCCCCCGGCACCTGGCCCGCTTCGGGGAAATCTGCCTCACTTCCCAGCTCCAACAAGCACTGGCCACCTTCGGCCGCTTCACCCTGGAGCGCCGGAGGGCCTCTTGGGTAGCGGAGAGAAGCGGTCTAATATCTGGATCTCAGAGTTTCCTCCCCAAAAGGGAAGAAAATTTTGTGAAGGAGGATACCGTGGAATAATACCCGGGAAGGGGGAGGATGGTTATGAATAAAGATGAAATGATTTTCCCCTGAAATGAAAAGCCGTGGTGCCGAAGGCCGGAATCGAACCGGCACGGGGCTCGCGCCCCAACGGATTTTAAGTCCGTTGCGTCTTCCTGTTCCGCCACTCCGGCACGCAGGTCTCGCTTCTACGCTATCTTCTCATGGGACGGGCTTCCCGTCAATAGGAAAACGACGTTACGGTGCACCGGACATGAGGCGAGGCTGACCGTCAACGCGGACAAGCAATGTTTACTTGACATCCCCTTTCTTTCATTGTATAGTGCATTGCGCGAAGGTGGGCCGTTAGCTCAATTGGCAGAGCAACTGACTCTTAATCAGTAGGTTGAAGGTTCGATTCCTTCACGGCCTACCAGTCGTTTCGTCCAGTCCCTTTTTTTTCCATGCTCGTCGTAGATTGTCGTGTTTAATAAAGGAACCGGAGAAGAGGGGTTAATTTCCGTCAATGGAGAGACTCATGGACAAACACATGATCGACGAACTCATTCTCAAAACCAGGAGTATCCGCCGTTTTCGGGAAAACGAGCCGGTCAGCCGCGAAGTGCTTAAAGACCTGGTTAACTTGGCTCGCCTTTCCCCATCGGCAGCTAACCGTCAACCCTTGAAATACCTGCTCTCCAACACTCTGGAGAAGAACGCGATTATTTTCCCCTGCCTGGCGTGGGCGGGGTATCTGATCGATTGGCCGGGTCCGGAGGCCGGGGAGAGACCGTCAGCCTACATCGTGATGCTGGGAGATCGAGCCATAGTCACCGACTACGACGCTGATCCTGGGATTGGGTGTCAGAGCATCGTCCTGGGTGCCCGGGAACGGGGCCTGGGGGCTTGTATTTTCGGAGCGATAGACCGGAGAATGCTCCATAGTGTGCTTGGGCTTTCCGAGCGATTTGATATTCTCTATGTCATCGCCCTGGGATATCCCGCCGAAACGGTGGTTCTTGAAAACCTGGGGCCCGACGGGGATATCCGGTACTGGCGGGACGAGAACGGTATCCATCATGTCCCCAAGCGAAGCCTGGCGGAGATCATCGTCGAGTGACTCCGTTGTGTCCGGGCGGGAACCACGAACCGATTGATTTGCCTTGATTGTTCTGGTACAGTGGTGACGGTACCGGGATTAAGGTGATCCGTGCGCTGCCTCCCGGTTTACCGGTCCGGGGGGGTATGGCATGAGAGAATCACCCGTTACCAGTACCGGCAAGCTCAGGAAAAAATTCCTTCCCGCGCTTTATTTTGATACTTCGCTCCTCATCGAATACTGGCTGACTGAGGGTATGGAGCGGCCTCAGAATGAGTTGGACCTGCTCTTCCGCAAAAATGAGAACCCTGTCTACTCGGTTATCCAGGAACTCATCGATTCGGAGAGGCACTTGAGCCAGGTCGTGGAAATCCGAAAAAAAATCCTCTCCGGACAGCTCTCGGCCACGCCGGTGGTCAGTCCTCTGGCACTTCTCGAACTCATGGAATGGCATGCCCAGGCCGCGTTCCACCAGATCACCGCAGACGCCCCATCGGTGTTGTCTTTACAAAACAAAGGGAAAAAAGATATCGGGAATTGTCTGAAAAGAGTGCTGGAACGCCACAAGATAGAAATGCATGACGCCCCGGACAAAAGGAGAGCCCAAAACACCGGTACGGCAGTGTTTATCGACGAAACCTGGCTGGATTTCGCCTATGCCAACAACCACGGACTCATCGGCCTGTTGCAGGCCGATATCGTCCAGTTCCGCCTCACGGTGAAAAGGTCCTGGGGGCTGCCTTCGCTCTTCAGCTACCTCCAACTCAACCTGGCTGACACCCTGCACCTGTTGCTGGCTCACCACTTAGGTTGCCAGTATCTCGCCAGTTTCGATTCGGATTTTGTACGGGTCCGGGACATAGTTCTCGAGGAGATGGGCATCAGGATTTTAGCCACTCCCGAGGAGATGTTGGGAGTTCTATAAGGGATGTTCGTTCTCGAGAATGTCTGGTTCAAAAATATCCTCCGGGTGGAGCACCTGCGTATCCCCGCCGGCGAAATCACCGCGATAGTTGGGGAAAGCGGCAGCGGGAAAACTACCCTGCTTCGACACCTCAACCTTCTCACCAGTCCTGATCGGGGAACGGTCAGATACCGTGGAGAGGATCTGTGCACCCTCGATCCGGTCACTCTGCGGCGCCAGGTCGTTATGCTTCCGCAAGCACCTCCTGTTTTTCCCGGGACGGTTCGGGAGAATCTCCTGATCGGCCGCCGATTTTCGGGCCAACCACCACTTGCGGACGAGAGTTTAAAACAAGCGCTCGAACAATTCCGCCTGTACAAAGCCCTCGACGGTCCCACGGAACACCTGTCCGGCGGGGAGAAACAGCGCCTTGCTCTGGCCCGGGTGGTGCTGATGAGCCCGGAGGTCTTACTCCTCGACGAGCCCTCCGCCAATCTCGATGAGGAGACGGCGGACCTGGTGGTGGGGACCCTGGTGCACCAGGTCCGGGAATCCGGAAGGACCCTGGTCATGGTCACCCATTCTCGGTCTATCGCCGAACGTTACGCGGACAACCTAGTCGAGATGAACAACGGGAATCTACTACGGTCATTGGAACATCGGGTATGAATGGGGTTATCGAAATCGGCCTGCTGCCTCTGGCGCTGGCTTACGTGTTTGTACTCGTTCTTTTGTTATACGTCCGGGCCCGGCGGATCAACCGGGAGAGAGAAATCCTCGTCAGCTCTATCCGGATGACCCTCCAACTGATGATCGCCGGGCACCTCCTGGCGGTGTTGTTCGAAAACCCTCATCCCCTTTTGACCGTCGCAGCGGTCCTGGTCATGGAAGGGTTCGCCGTACAAAATATCATTCGGCGGGTCAAGGTGCCACTCAGTTATCGGCTGAAGAGGATCATCGCTTTTTCCATGACGTCCGGAACCCTGGTAAGCTTGTTCTTTTTTCTGCTCTTCGTAGTCGGGCTCAGGCCTTGGTACGAGCCCCGCTATTTCATTCCCATAGCCGGGATGATCATCGGAAACTCGATGACCGGGATCTCATTGGGAGTCAACCGGCTGGTTGATGGGATAATCACCCGGCAGGATCTGGTGGAAGCGGCGCTCATGCTGGGGGCTACTCCCCGGGAGGCAGTGCGCCGGATCGTTGACGCCGCCTTTGACGCTGCTTTCCTCCCCACCATTAATTCCATGACCGGTATGGGGATTGTTTTTCTGCCGGGAATGATGACCGGTCAGATCTTATCCGGGGTTTCGCCGATAACCGCTATCGAGTACCAGATCGCGATCATGCTCGGCATTCTTGGTGGAGTGGCGTTCACCGTGATCCTCTTTGTCCATTTCGGTGCTTCGGCCTTTTTCAACGACCGGGCGCAACTGGTTTACCCGACCGAGGTACCGGACATGTCGGACCGATGACCGGGGGGGGGACTATTCCCTCTCTTTGAAAAACTAATTCTCCTACCCCTTTTCTGAAGGAGGAGTTATGTATTCACACTAATCGCAATACGCTAAGAGTTAACTGTTGTATTGGATCATCGGTGCCTCGTAATTAACAAATACAATAAATAACTTATACGGATCCCTTTACCGGGCATCTTTGAGTAAATATAATACCAAATTATTCAATATCATTTTAACCTAAAAGACATTCTGGAAATTGTCAAGATTATTCATAGTTTTTAAAGCTAAAATGACTATTTTATTCAATATTTAGGGAATCGTAAAATGGGGGAATCGCCAAAAGGGGAATTGTTTTTTTGCTTGCGTACATGTAAAATCTTCTTTGGCTTAATTAATATCATGAAGAAGGGGAATATGGTCCTGAGTGGTTGGATGAGTTGATTAGTGATGGAAGAATTGGGTTGGGTGCAGGATTAACAGGAGATCAGTTACAGAAAACCTGATTGCTGTTCACTGGGGCTTGGGCTGTTCAGTTACGCCGAATCCTCCCCCGACAGAGGGACGAGTATGATTTGCGCCGGGGCTTGACTCCTTGTTTTCCTTCGTGTAGGTGCCCGCTGGAGCGAGAGTTTCTACCGTTCTTTCAGTTGCCGGGAATCTTGCTCTCGATTATGAGGTGCTCGCCAGAAGCCTGTGATACTTCGAACGTAGCGGCCAGACAAGTTTTGGAAGGAGGAACCTAGCTATTTTTGCGGAACGCTTGGTGTTATCCGGGGAAACCATCGGTATCCCGGGTAGCGGACAGTGGGACTGGACGATCGCTTTTGAAACGAGGGAAACTGGTTATTCGGTTATTTACCAGGATTCGACACCAGGCTCTTTCGGTGACCAGCTTACCGACAATCAGATTGTCGCCGGATTTTGTAAGTTGGAGGCGGCGGTCCGGAGAATAATCAGGTTGGTAGCGGCACTTTTTGAATTTGATTTTGCTAAAAGCGGCGTAAGAGTTGGGCAGGAACCGGTGAAACGCTTCCGGCTTTCTGGGACGAGCCGGATCCGCATGTTGACACAGAATCAGTGCGTCACTCCTCCGGAGGAGGCCATGAATGAACGATTCAGCGTCAAAGCCTCAAGACTCCGACCATTCATTATACGTATGATGTTTGTTACATTTCACAAATTGAACAGTTGGTACGGGTTCTCTGCGACATCCTTGCGCGGTTCTTCCGACCTGTTGACCCCCGTGGTAACAGTCATTCTTCAAGCGAACATCTGGCCCAAGCATTGCGGGAGATGCCTCGCCGCCGCCCGACGCCAAATTACACCTATAATACGGGAAGCGAGGCGATATTTTACTTCCCGGGCGAATTTGTAAACTGGGCATCTAAATTTATTTTTGTACCAACGCCAGGCGTATTGTCAGATAGAAAATTTACAGCGTAGGAGGAGTGCTAATATGGCGATACCACAGTACCGAGTTTTACCCGGACCGGAAGGTTACTTGCCCCCCGCCGCCGCATCCATGGGCGTGGTCCTTCCCCGGAACAAAGACGAAGCCTTGCTGGAAGGGGCTATCGTCACCCTGGATGAGGCTATGCAGCGGGCGGCTGAAAAGCTGCTTTGCGCCAAGAGACCTTATTTTTTTCCGGGTCCGCTGGTCCTTTGGAACTGGAAGGAGGGGGTAGCCGACAAAGCACGGGCGGTGATTGAAATGGCTAAGTCGGCGGACGCCGGGATCATTCCCATGCCTGATTACCGCCCGAAATACCCGATGATTAATCCCGCTGTAGAAATCAACCCGAACCACCCCAACCTGACCATCTGGCATAACAAGATCGACGTCTGTGTCTTTGTCGGCGTCCACTGCCACTTCGCGAACCTCGCTCTAAAAATAATCAGGGGGGGCACCGATTGTTACACTATAGCCCTCTGTGCCGAGATGGGCCACGAAGACGCCATGATTTCTTTTCGGGAGCTGGGGTTGACAGGAATAAAACGGTTGACGGGAGTGCTCGACTGCAGAAAAGGGGAGTGCCGACAGTGATTACG
>DATIKP010000042.1 GCA_035477455.1 Atribacteraceae bacterium | reverse complement strand
GGTGGTCTTGGAAGGCCGGCTGAGGGCGAAAATGCAAAATCCCACCGATAAGACATTGACGAACAGGAGAGGAAAAGCGGAAAGAAAGTCAAGGCCCAGGATTTTCCCCAGGAACAAGCCCCCCTCCGGGATCGTTCGGGTGATCAGGAGCACGATTTGTAACAATACCAGGGAGGCGATGATCAGGTTAGACCATCTGGACAGCCGGGGCGAGAGGAGAGCGGCCGGTCCGGCTGCGACCAGGGGGAGAAGGATAATCATGACCAGAGGCCAATTCATGTTCTGCTCCATCTAAGCTCTTTATCCATTATCGGTCATTATTATATAAGATCGCTTTTCCTACCTGTGCTTCTGAGCGATTCAACTATTGTTTGTCCCTGTATCGTTCGGTTGGTGTTGTTTTCTTTGTGTTTTCATTTTTTCTTTCTCGATGGCAATACCATATCGGTCTATCACCGTGGATGGGCAGGGTTTTTCCCCGCAGCGGTAAGCTGCCCGGGCAATGGCATGGGCAGCGACCGGTGATGTCAATAAAATAAAGCCCATACAAATGAGAGCCTTGATCCCTTCCGGGCTAAATCCTTTGATAACGAATACTCCGAAGAGAATGCCCGAGGACCCGAAGGTAACGCATTTGGTAGCCGCCTGCAAGCGGTTATAGATATCGGGTAGTCTGACCAGGCCCAAGGCTCCGAAGAAATTGAAGGCCAATCCGCTACAGATTATGATATAGCCAATGATTTCTCTAATCATCGATCTTTCTGTTTTCCAGGTATTTGGCCAGAGCCAGAGAAACGATAAAGCTCTGAAGTGACCAGGCGATGGCGATATCGAGAAAAAAGTGAGCGCCGGTATGAAGCGTCAGAAGAGCCAGCAAACCGACGATCAGAACCCCGATAATATCGACCGCTACCAGCCGGTCGGCGGCGGAAGGTCCAAAAATGATCCGGTAAGTGACCAGAGCGGCGCTGATCAATAGGACGTTGATCAAACGGGCAATAAAATCGATTTGAAAAACCCCGAAATTCAGCGCCAGGAACACGACCAGGAGTACGATTCCGATTAAAAACAGCGTGCTTTTCATCGCATGAACTTCTGTAAAATAGTATTGAAACTTTTACCGATGGCGGATGTCGATTCATCGAGATCCGCCGGTTGGACGACAATGCAATGGATATAGATGAGTTTTCTGGATTGATCGACATCGACTGTCAAAGTGCCGGGGGTGAGGGTGATGGAGTTGGCGAGTAAGGCTATAGAGGAGTCTTCCTGTAATGTGGTCTTGATTCGAACAAAACCCGGCTTGATAACGAGACGGGGTTTGAGGACGAGCAGCGCCACATCAAGGTTGGCCCGGGCCATTTCCCAGAGAAGGATCCCCAGGTAGACAACAACATGGTACAAGCGATTGATGTGGAAACTGCGACCGGATTTCAAAAGTATCCCACCGGTCAACCCGGAGACCAGAAGGGCGACCCCCACTCCAACCAGAAAGTCCGGCCAGCGAGTGGGGGGAGCTATCAAACACCAACCGACAAGGGAGAGAATGAAAACGATTATTCGGCTTTTCCAGGGAATACTCATTTACTCCCCCCCAGGGTAAGTAGGGCGATATACGCTTCCCGATTGAAGATCGTAGTGACTACTCTCTCCAGGGTTATTTCCCGCACACCGGGTAGAAATAAAAGGGGGGCGGCGAGGGATAAAACAACCAGGATGGTCATCGAGAGGGTAATCGGATAATTCGACCGAAGATGGTTGACGATCGAGGGCGGTCCTTTAGGAAAGACCTTTCCCATCATGGCTAAGTAATAGGCCAGAGTGAGAACGCTTGCGGCGACGGCGATGACCGCGAAGATCGTTTTTCCGGCCTGAACGGCTGCCAGTACGATGATCAGTTTGCTGAAGAATCCTCCGAATGGGGGCACACCGGAAATACCCAGGATACCAACCCAAGAGGTGGTATAGAGAAAGCGCCCACTTTTTCCCTGCATTAGATCCATCCGGCGGGTCCCCTCTGCTCTTTCTATCTCTCCGGCATTCAGAAACAAGAGACTTTTCGACAAAGAGTGATTGAGCATATGGTAAAGCGCTCCCAGTACTCCAAGAGGGGTACCCAGACCACAGGCAAAAAGGATATATCCCATGGAGCTGACGCTGGAGTAAGCCAACATTCTTTTAATATCCTGCTGAGGGAGAGCCATCAAGGCTCCGATTAACAAAGTGGTGATTCCCAATACTACCAGAAGTTCCAGGGGTAGGCGGGGTGCACCGAAAACAGTATAGAAGAGTCTCAGGAGGCCATAAGCTCCCAGCACCTTGACCAGCACTCCGGAGAGAAGGGCAGAAACTGGAGTAGGTGCGGAGGAGTGAACATCGGGTAACCAAAAATGGAAGGGAAACAGGGCGGCCTTGAAGCCGAAACCAACCAGAAAGAGGGCAAAAACCAAGTTGAGGGCGGGCGTGGTCGTCAGGAGGCTGGAAATATGCATCAGGGTCAGGGTAGAGAACAGGTTGTAGAGACTACCGATACCGATGAGGATGAAAGTCGAACTGATAAATCCCATGATGGCGTATTTAAAAGCAGCTTCAAACTGTTCGGCTCGTCCTTGGAAAGCGACCAGAGCATACGATGCGAACAAAGTGATCTCCATAAAAACGAAGAGATTGAAGAGGTCCCCCGTGAGGACTATATTGTTCATGCCGGCGACGAGAAACATGATGAGTGAATAATAATTCCAGGTTCCACCATACTTGCGGATGGTCGCCAGAGAATAGAGTATCGCGCAAAAGGTCAGAACTCCCACAATAAGCACAAAGAACGCAGAGAGATGGTCGAAAACGAAGGCGATTCCGTAAGGTATACTCCAACCGGAAAACTCATAAACTATACTGCCCGTACGATTGATTCCGGGGATAAGGAGGATGGAAAAAATTACGACTAATCCGGTAGTCAGAAGAGCTGCCCCTTCCGAAAACCGCGGGTTTTTTCTGCCGACCAGGGTGAGCAGTAGTCCGACAACCAGAGGGAGTATGACCAGGGAGGGAATGATCAACCTTTCAGCCTCCGGACGGCGTGGATATCGAGGGTCTGATAATGCTGGTATATCTTGATGGCCAGACTGACCAGCAAAGCGGTGGTAGCCAGCTCGATGACGATAGAAGTCAACACCAGGGCTTGGGTAAGCGGATCGACCATCGCTTTGGGTGTTTCATCGGGTAAATGAATCGGGAATCCCCCTCCCTCCCGGTAGCCGATCAAGACCAGGTACAGGTTGAGAGCATATCCCATGATGCCACTTCCCAGGATGATTTTGATCAGGTTCCGCTTGACCAGCACTCCATACAATCCGACCAGAAAAAACAGAAAACACATTGCGTAGATCATTTTAATGGTCCCCTTCTAATGCGTATATGCGTAGATGCGCAAAAGACTGCTTCACCGCTTCATCGTGAATTGGTCCAAATGGAGCAGGACCTGGTAGAGCAGGAAAAAGCCCATACCTACTTTCAGAGCGATGGCCAGATTCAGGATCGGAATCGTTCCGGCGCTCCACAAGGTAAAAGGGGTACCGGGGCTCAGAAAGTTGGTGAGATAAGGCAAACCTAAAAGGAAACTGATCAATCCGATACCGGCAAATATCAAGGCTCCGCCGACATCCAAAACGTGTGCGGTTTCTTCGTCCGGTACCTTCAGCCCGGTGCGGCGGCCAAAGGCCAGGGTGAGATGAATATACGACAGGGCAATCACCATACCGCCCGCAAAACCGCCCCCTGGACTCAGGTGACCGAAAATCACCAGATATAGACCATAGAACAAGATCAACCATACGGTGTAGCGAGTCACCGTTTTGACAATCAGGGTCATCCCCGGCTGGTTTTGATCATTTATCATTGTCTCTGCCGTCTCCTTTATCGACTTTTCGCAACAATGTGATTACACCGAGGATAGATACGAAAATGACGACGGATTCCCCCAGAGTGTCGTATACCCGGTAGTCCAGTATGATCGCCGTTACCAGGTTGACAGCGCCGGTTTCCCGCAAGCCTTCGCTGAGATAGTGTGAGGCAACCGTGACCAACGGTTGTCCGAAGGGAGTGAAGTGGTAGAAAAACGGGAGGGTAGCCAGCATGACCAAACCAAGACAGGCGGCCTTAAGCACTGACATAGCAGTGGATTCAGTCTCTTTTTCCCATCGCACTCCGATAATCCGCATCAAGACGATCAAAAAGATCCCCGCAATGATTTCGAAGACAAACTGAACTAAGGCCAGGTCCGGGGCCTGGAGCAGCAAAAAGGCGACAGACAATCCCAAACCGACCATACTTACCGAAATTACCGCCGAGAGAAGATCGGTGAGTTCCAGGGCAACGATGGAACCGACGATCATGAATCCGAGAAGGACATACAACCAAGTTTCAATCGGCATCGTTCACCCCCCCCTCAGAAAGAACAGAAAAAGGGTGATCACTCCAAACCCCAGGACAATCCAGATGGAATAGAAGGACAATACGCCGGTGTGCAGGATTCGTAGCGCCGCAACGGTTCGTTTGGTCAGGATATTGATGATCTCGAACAGATCAAACCACCTGCGTTCGGCAGCTGTGTAGATAGCAGCCAGGGGGGCCATGTCCCGGATCTCGTGAAAGAAATCCCCTCGGGCGGCCGAGCGGCCGGGATCCTCGATGCGGTCCTGGTCAAGTAACTGCTTATAGCGCATGAGCCGGAAGAAAAGGTAGAAAAAGAACCCTCCGGCGACCAGCGGGAGATACTTGATGGCTATTGTGTACATAAACGAATAACTTCCCGGGTTGGAAAGAGAGGCGAGGGAAACGACCGGCCGCAGGATCCCCAGGGGGAAACTCTTCCAGAACAGTCCGATCAGAAGGCACAGGGAGGCGTTGAGGAGCAGGGGAAGGACCGTACTGACGCTTTTTTCCCGGATGTTGGACCAGTCTTCTTTCCCTTTTCCCAGGAAAACGGTATACATGAATTTCAAAAAACTGGCCATGGTCATAGCGGTGCCCAGCAGGGCGAAGGCCAGGCAGACCAGGTAGATCAGCCGGGGGACTCCGCTGGCCTTGCTGGCGGCCAGAAGGACTCCACTGTACACCAGACCCTTGGATATGAAGCCGTTGGTGGGGGGAAGGCCGGTGATGGATAACGCCGAGATGAGGGCTCCGATGAATGTGCCGGGCATCCGCCGGTACAGTCCGCCCAACTCCTGGAGTTCGCCGGTGCCGGTGGCGTCTTCCACGTTTCCCAGACTCATGAACAGGGTGGATTTATAGATGGAGTGGTTGACCATGTGGAGCAACCCCCCGGCGATGCCGATGGCGGTGCCGCTGGCCAGTCCCAGGACCATGTAGCCGGTCTGACTGACTGCATGGTATCCCAGCAGGCGGCGTCCGTTGTGCTGGACCAGGGCCATCATCACCCCGATGACGATGGTGGAGGCCCCCAGCACGGCGATGACCATGGGGAGGACTGGGGAGGGAGCATTCGGCACCAGCAGGAGTCTGGCCAACAGATAGATCCCGATCAGCTTGTCCCAGGAAGCGGGGAGGATATATACCGATTCCATGGGGGATTTTTCACAGTAGGTCGGTATCCAGGTGTGCAGGGGAAAGCACCCCGCTTTGGCGAAAGCGGCAAAGGCCAGGGCGAGATAGGCGACGGTGTTCCAGAGACTGCCCGACTCCATCTGCAACTCTTTGATCCCGGGGAGGCCGTCCCCCGTCTTGGCCAGCACCGAGAGAGCAAAAATCAGGAATGCGTCAGACAGAGCGGAGACCAGGAATGCCTTGCGGGCGATTCTTCTGGCCTCTACCCGTAAAATGCCGTAGAAGTAGAGCATCGCTCCGGAAAGCCCCCAGAACATTATAAACAGGACCAGGTGATGGCCGACCAGGGTCCCGTTGATAAAGGCCAGGGTCAGGCAATAGTAAAACAGGGTGGTCTTGGAAGGCCGGCTGAGGGCGAAAATGCAAAACCCCACCGATAAGACATTGACGAACAGGAGAGGAAGAGCGGAAAGAAAGTCAACGCCCAGGATTTTCCCCAGGAACAAGCCCCCCTCCGGGATCGTTCGGGTGATCAGGAGCACGACTTGTAGCAATACCAGGGAGGCGATGACCAGGTTAGACCACCTGGACAGCCGGGGCGAGAGGAGAGCGGCCGGTCCGGCTGCGACCAGGGGGAGAAGGATAACCATGACCAGAGGCAAATTCATGTTCTGCTCCATCTAAGCTACCGATAGCAATGTGTAAAACATAAGGACGTTTACTGCACCTCGTTACTTGGATTGCCGCTCTAAGGATAACGAGTAATTCTTGGCAAGTCAACGGTGAACCATAAATATTTAAAAATCTTCGGAGCTGATATTTGATTTTAGAGAACCATGAACGCCGGGTTATGCGTGTCCTACCCAAAAATCTTTTTCGTAAAAAAGTGGACTGATCAGTTTTAAGCGGTTGTGAAACAGTAGGGAGTTTCGCTCCGGCGAAGGTAAGTTTGATTTTGCTGCAAAAACTCATTTCAGCGAGGCCCCGTTGCCCTCAGCCCCGCCTCATCTGGCATTTTCTCGCACGCATCTCAGACCACATCCGGTTGCAGTGATGCTGAAAAGGCCATCCTTGGCCTATTTACTTCGAAAATGCGGTGATTTCGGCGGCTGATTTAGGCAACTTAGGCCAGGCTTCCTTCGTTGTTTTGCAGCAGAATTACTTATTGCAGTAGAATCAAGTTTAAAAGAGATGCGTCAGCGCCTGATACAGGAGAAAAAAGGCCAGCATCAAGGCAACCAGGAATAGGGCGGAATCCAAGTTTCTGACGTATGCCTTCATTGAGGCGGGGCTCCCGCAAAAACGCATGAAGGCTGTCCCCGCTTTTCTATAGAACCAATCTGTGTCAAGGCTAATTGTTGGTTGCCCGGCAATTTTCTCTTTTAAAAGCCAGAATCCCATGAAAACAAATGAGAGAAGGACAATTTTCTCTACCACCTTTTCAAGCGTGTAGGGAACAAAATCAACAGGGTAGGGAAGGATGTTGTAGAGAACTGCGGGATATATGCCGATAAATAGGCACAAGAATGCAGCAAGCCCCATGCTCATCAACATATTGCGGGGTGGCTCTTTTGCTTCTATGCCCCGGTCTGTTCCGAAAAACATATAGTATGGGAGCTTTAAACATGTGTGCAGGAATGTCCCTACCGAAGCTAATAGGAGCAAGAGATATACTACAGCTTCGCCTTGCAAGCCCGCAGTTGTGGTAATTAGTGTTTTGCTGACAAATCCGCTAAATAACGGCACTGCCGAGATAGAAAGTCCACCGACCATAAGAAGAATAAAGGTTGTGGGCATGGTCTTATAAAGCCCCCCCAATTCAGTAAGTTTTTCTCTTCCGGTCACATGGAGCACTGCACCCGGACCCATGAAGAGCAGGGCCTTATAGAGAATATGACATAAGGCATGAGCAATTGCGCCATTTATCGCCAGCGGAGTCCCCAGTCCCACGGCCGCCACCATATAGCCTACCTGGCTGATAATATGGTAAGATAGCAACCTGCGGCCGTCATTCTCAATCACAGCATAAACAACGCCATATACCGCCATTATCGCTCCTAACCATATCAGGACCTCAACCCCAGCGAACGCCCTGATCAGCATATATACGCCGACCTTGGTAGTAAATGCCGATAAGATTACACTACTGGTGGCCGTCCCTTGCGGGTAGGCATCAGGTAACCAGGCATGGAACGGCGGAACAGCGGCTTTCACCAGAACCCCGATCATTATGAGGTAGAAATACGGTTCACCGCTTCCTAAGGGTCCAAAATCGGTATGTCCCGTGGATAGGTAATAGAGTATTATTCCCATCAGTAAAAGACTTCCCCCGAAAAGGTGAAATATAAGGTATCTGAATCCCGCATCTGTGGCAGATTTCGTCCTCCGGCAAAAAATAAGGAAGGCGGAAGAAACAGTCATCAGCGACAAAAAAAGGTAGAGGGAAAGGTAATCACCAGCGAAGACCGCGCCAAGAGATGTGCCGACCAGGATGAAGGTAGCGATATGCTCACCGCTCTCTTTTACATGGAGGGCATAGAGTGTCCCCAGGAAGGCCATGATAACGAATATATATCCAAAAGGTAGGCTTATCGAGTCAACCCGGCCGAAGATAAGATCAAACCCGGCAATGTTATGAACCCAAAGGAGGCCCTCGGGCAGATACAGAAGGTTTACAAAGGCAACTATGGGTAATAGAAGCAGGTAAACACTTCTTAATCTCCCCTTGAGAAACGGGACGAGGAGTGCCCCTAAAATAAATATGGCGGCTGGAGGTACAGGAAAAATACGCTCAATCAGAGTGCTCTCCCCCCTCTTCTTGGTCCTTCACGTCGTAGTAATCCTCCCGCACCATGAGCCAATGCCGTCCCAGGGCCTTGCATATGATGATCGTAAGAACGCACGAGACTAAGCCGAACATCGAATAAAATCCCGGTAGTCCATCAAACCAGAAAAAAGGATCGCGGGGTAGGAAGAAATCGAACAGGGCGACCAGCAGAAAGCCGAGACAAAAAAAGTATTTTCGGTATCTCAGAATTCTCTTCTTGTTTGGGTTATCCATGTATCTCATATATCCTATGCCGTCACATTCCCAACAACAACTTGACCGCCGACTCGACCATAGACAGTGGTAATCCCACAAATATGCCGAGCACCACACATCCCAGCGCCAGGATCATTATGGGTATGATCATGCCCGGGGGGAGTTCGTCCATCTGCGCTTTCTCCTTAAGTTTGTCTCCGCCAAAGTAAATCAACTTAATGACTCGCAGATAGAATAGCGCGCTCATCAGGCTGCCCAGGGATATTACGATGATAAATATCCACTCGCCTGCTTCCAACGCCCCCAGGCTGAGGTAGAACTTACTCACGAATCCGGCGGTGGGAGGGATTCCCACCTGCGAGACCGCCGCCAGAGTGAATGCGGCCATCGTGAGGGGCATCTTGCTGCCCAGACCGCGGAAATCTTCTATGCGATGGATCCCGGTCTTATAGAGCACCGCTCCGGCGCAGAAAAAAAGACACCCGGTTGCCAGGGCATGGTTCAAGATATGAAGTATACCCCCCGTCATGCCCAACTCTACGGCAAGTCCCGCGCCTAGCAGCACATACCCGGTGTTGGCCACACTGGAATAAGCCAACATCTTCTTGATATCCGTCTGCGATATGGCGTACAGGGAACCCATGAGTATGGTCGCCGCCGCCACCCAAGTCAACGCCGCTGCAACAGGTATCGGCCCGGTGATGAGTTGGACCCCGAAGATGGTGAAAAGTACTCTTATGAGGGAATAAGCGCCCACTTTTGCCACCAGAGCGGAAAAGATGGCGCTTACCGGTGCCGGTGCGACGGCGTATGCATTGGGGAGCCAGGCGTGCAAGGGGAAGAGGGCGGTCTTGATGCCAAAGCCCACCACGAAAAAGGCTATGGCACCAAACACTACCCAGGGGTCATCCAATGTCGGCAGTCTGAGGGCGAGATCTGCCATATTCAGCGTACCGGTGATTATATAGAGGTAGCCGGTCCCCAGCAGTATGAGGCTGGTACCGATTGCCGCCAGTATCAAATAGCGGTAACTGGCTATGAACGAGCCTCGCCTTTCGGCTATAGACACCAAGGCATATGCGGATATCGAAAATATCTCCGTTAATACAAACAAGTTAAAAAGGTCACCGGTAACTACCGCTCCCAGCATACCACCGATCAGGAGCAACAGCAGGGTGTAGTAGGAAGTTGTTTTCCCCCCGGGCAACTCTTTCTCGATGTAGCTCTTGGAATATATCACCGCAAGAAGGCTAATCAGAGAGATGGTGAGGCACATAAAAGCACTGAGCGGGTCCGCTGCCAACTCGATCCCATAGGGGGGCGGCCAACCCCCCACGGCATACCGAATGGTACCCCGGGTCAGTACCGAGCCGGTCAGTCCGAACGTGAAGAAAGCTGAGAGTAGTACCGCGGCTATGGCTACCGGATAGCTAAGTCTTTCTCGCCATAACCCCAATAATGGGATGAGGTACGCACCGACCAACGGCGTTATAATCAATAGTACAATGGAATGCTCCAGCATGGTTACAGGTCGCTCAGTTTGTCTGAATCCAAAGTCCCATATTCTTTATATATCTTAATAGTTAGAACGAGAACAAAACAGGTCAGCGCCAGGGAAACCACGATTCCGGTGAGCACCAGGGCATGGGGCAGCGGATTCACATATACCTCTATTCCTGGTACCTTTATGGGAGGCGCCCCACCCTCTTTGTAGCCCACCGATGTCAGGAAAAGCAACACTGAAGTAGAGAAAATATTCAGTCCCATAACCTTCTTGATCAGATTTCTGCGCGCGATCAGGGCATAAAGTCCTATAAGGAGCAGGGCCACCGAAGTAAGATAAGGAAAATTGATCGCTATGAACTCAATTATCATGATCTTCCTCCGCCAGGTGTAGGAATAATGAGGCTACCAGCGCCATGATGTGAATTCCGATGGCCACTCCGACGAGTAGAATCAGGATCCCCCTGACTTGGGCCGGAGGCATGGGGAGGGGGATAACGCCATAATTCAGGAAAACACCCCCGGCCAGCAAACCCAATATTCCTATTCCGGCGAAAAACAGAGAACCGAGACTATCCATAGCGATTCTCACCTTGTGACTTAACCTGGCTTCGGCGCTGGATAAATCGTAAGACAACGCCAGCAGTATCATGCTCGATCCCACGATGACCCCACCCTGGAAACCACCGCCGGGGCTGACCGGTCCGTGAACGATGACATAGAGCCCGAACAGTTGTATAAGGGGTACCAGTAACCGAGCGATCGTCTGAATAATTACGGTCGTCATCAGTGCTTTCTCCCCACAAGAAGAGAGAGCACCGCTGCCCCGCCGGCAAATATCACCGTAAGCTCGCCCAGGGTGTCATATCCACGGTAGTCAAGGATAATTGCGGTAACCATATTGGGCACTCCGGTTTCCTCGTAGGCCCTGGCGATATAGCGGGGGGCGATATGGCGATGAGCGGGCGCTTCAGGATCGCCGAATACCGGCATATCGATCACCGCCATGGTGAGTATGAACCCGATACCCAGTAAGACAATAAGTGTCACCAGATGCCTGAATCTAGTCATCTTCTTCCCTCCGGATTGTCTTGGCTATGCTGACAATGAAGAGCAGGGTGGTAATTCCTGCACCCACCGCTGCCTCGGTTAAGGCTACATCAGGAGCTTTCAACCGGGTGAACACTATGGCCATGATCAGGCTGTAGACCGCGAAAACAACGGCTGCAGCCAGCAAATCCCGCATAAAGACCACGGCGACAGCCAACAACATCAGAAAAGACAGCAGTATAAACTCAAATATTCCCATCGCCTGAGGAGGCCTCCTTATACCTGTCCAACACACTCTTGTCCCATTGTTTCACCCCGTGTTTATAGGACGCCCGGGCCAGGGCATGGGCGGCGGTGGGACTGGTTAGAAAGACAAAAATTATAATGAAGGCTATTTTCACACTGGTTAGCGTTGCCCCTTCATACAGCATTAACCCCACCAGGATCAATCCCAGTCCCAACGTATCACATTTGGTTACGGCGTGAAGCCGGGTATAGACATCAGGAAATCTAAGAAGACCGATAGTTCCCAGGAGGAAGAACAATGCCCCCAAAACGAGAAAGAGGACCACCAATATCTCGATTATTATGTAAAAAAAGATCATCCTACTCTCCCTGTTCCCAGATATCGGGCGGCCGCCAGCACCGCCAGGAAAGCCAGCAGGGCATAGGTTATGGAGATGTCGAGGAATATCTTCTGGTCATACATAAAAGCAAGGAGAACCAGGATCGCCAGAGTCTTGGTGGTAATCGCTGATGCTGCCACTATCCGGTCAGGCAAAGTGGGACCGGATATCAGTCTATAAGTACATAACAGTGTGCTGAAACACAAGGCCAGCGCGATCGACATAAAAACACTCATTTCTCAGGGTGCCCTCCTTTGACCTTGCCTACCGGCAGGCCTTTTTCTGAATAGGCGTTCAACTTGTCTCTCAAACTCCCTTTCACTCTTCAGTATCTTTTCTTCGTCCTCAATTGCCAGGCAATGAATGTAGATGTCGCCATCCACTATATCCAGGGTCATGGTGCCGGGGGTCAGGGTAATCGAGTTTGCCAGCGTGGTTTGAGCCAAGTCGCTTTTCATGTTGGACCTGATTTTGACGATTCCTGGTCGTATTGGCATTTTGGGATCGATCACCCGGCGTGCAACATCGATATTCGCAATAATGATTTGCCAGAGCAACCACCCCAAAAACGGTATAAGTCTGAGGAAGATGCCCAGCCAGTGAAGGGTGTTTCCCGATCCTGAGTCTCTTATAAGCAAATCATGAGAGAAGAGGGCCACCAGGAGAGAGGAAGCAAGTCCGAAGCCAAGGTGCATCATGTCCCGCCGGTCGGATAGCAGCATCCAAAAACCAAACAAAAGGATGAAAGTCAGCCAGAATCCGGACGTTTTCCTCGGTTTTATCATTGCCGGGAAGCAAAACAGCGCTTATTTAGCATACTTACCATTTTATATAATTATACATATGTTTTGAGCATAGCATAAGGAAAATCGTGACCAGATTCAGGCTTATATACCGCTCCATTTAGTCCAGCAAGATTAATGTATGACTACATAAATAAAAATAGGATTTAGTTTTGCGCTAAGTGGCTTAAATCACCTCCATAAGGATAACGGGTAATTTTCGGCAAGTCAACGAGGGAAGCGAAAAATTCAAGACCTTCTCATTTATTGCGAATGCCGCCGATAAAAGCTATAATAGGGCCGACTTGAAGAAGCCCCTGCCGAACCGGCATCCTTTTCCGGGTAAGCGGATTTGGTATGGTTTACCTCTATACTGCTCAGCGAGGTATCTTTATTTTCGTATCGGAAAGGTGGAGATGGATTCATGGTTGAGGTTAAAAAAGAAGAGAAGGCGATAAACATTTTTGAATTGATCATCACGATAGAGGAAGAACGAGTCAAGGAAGCCCAGGAGACAATCTACCGGGAACTCAATCTCCGGACCCAGGTTCCCGGCTTCCGAAAGGGATATGCGCCGCGATCCATTTTGCGCCGCTATATCGATCCTGAGCATCTGAGGGATTCTCTCGTGCAAAAATTGGTGCCGAGCGTCTTTCGGGAAGTGCTGGAACAGGAGAAAGGAGATATAATCGGGGAACCGAGTCTTGAGATCCTGGAGGCCGGTGAAGATCAGCCGTTGGTCTTCAGGAGCCGCTATTTCGTGCGGCCCGAAGTACGCCTTCCTAACGCCGATTCTATTGAAATCCGCCGTTATAGATTGGAAATC
>DATIKP010000041.1 GCA_035477455.1 Atribacteraceae bacterium | reverse complement strand
GGGAAAAAGCAACCTTTCCTGAAAATTGGATAACCAGGTTGCTTTTCGGCAAACTAACGCTATAATTTTTTATTACCAGGAGCCTTTTGAAAGGGGGTGAATGTCCGCCGATATAGTCCGCTTTTTCCTATTCATCACCGTTTCTCGTTCCATCACCAATTAACCACGATCATGATCATTTTAAGGAGGAGTGATTGTTATGTTCAGGAACCGTCTGGTACTGATCATTTCTGTGGTTCTGACCGCCTTACTTCTTCTCTTTGCCGCATCAACCGTTTTCGCTCAGAATGACCTGGAAATGGAAACCGCCCGTAAGGCGTTCGAAGCCGCCGACCGAGGAAACCCGGACCCAGCCTGGGAAGGACAAACTTTTACTATCGCTGTCTTTTCAGCCGGACCCCGGGGACCTATTTCCGGCCCCCTGTACTTCTGGCGCCCTTTCTTTGAAGAATTAACCGGCGCTACATACGAAATCGTGGAAATCCCCTTCGGCGAACTCCGGGAAAAAATCTTCATCGATCTCATAACCGGAACCGGTTTCTATGATGCAATCGTTGGTCCGAGCTGGTTCTATGGCGACTATATAGTCAATGACTGGATCGTTCCCATCGACAAGTACTTCGAGGATCCCCGTATGCCGGTATGGGATCGGGACTCCATTGTGCTGCCCATCCGGGAGTTGTACATGTGGGGGGACACCTGGTACGGGTTCAATAACGACCACGACGGACAGATCCTCTACTTCCGCCGGGACGTCCTGAACGATCCGGAATGGCAGGCCGCTTTCAAAGAGGAAAAAGGGTATGACATGCCCGTTCCCCCTCAAACCTGGGAGGAAGTCTACGATGTCAGTTCTTTCTTCAACGGGAGGGACTGGAACAGGGATGGGACTCCCGATTACGGAATTTCCATGCACTTAAAGGTGGGCGGGCAAGGCTTTTTCCACTTTATGTCTTATTCCGCTCCCTATGTGGTCGCCCCGGCGCCGGGCGACGACCCGACCAGAGTGACCAGCTACCACAACGTATACTGGTTTGACCCGGTGACCATGGAACCTTTGATCAACAGCCCGGGCCACGTCGAAGCGCTCAAGTCGCTCATGAGACTGGCTGAAACCGGTCCGGAAGCCATGTTCGGGTGGGAATTGGGCGAAGCCTGGGATTTCTTCCTGCGCGGTAACGCCGTGATGACCTTCAGCTGGGGTGATGTGGGAACGCTTTCCCAGCTTCCCGAACATTCCACCATCATGGGGAAGCTGGGTGCCGCCCCCATCCCGGGTAGTGAAAGATACTTTGATATGGAAAAACAGGAATGGGTGGAAGAGCGGAATTTCGTAGCCAACACGGTTGGTGCCTCCTGGCACGGGGTGATCTCCCGATTTTCCGACCAACAGGATCTGGCCGCCTACTTCCTGTCCTGGCAGGCAACCCCGCAAATCAACCACTGGAACGTAGTCTGGGGTTGGACCGGAGTCGATCCGGGAACCCTTTATGACTTCCTCCCGCCGATCGGCCACGCCTCACTCGAGGATTACGTGGCTACCGGCTTTAATGAAGAAGACGCACGTCAATTTATCACCGCCTACATGGACATGTGGTACCATTACCCGTTACGGCAGCATTACCTTCGCATTCCCGGAACACCCGAATACTGGGAAGTCCTGGACATCTATCTCTCGGAGGCCGTCACCGGGCTGGTTTCACCGGAAGAAGCCTTAAACCGATGTGCCCAAGCCTGGAACGAAATCACCAACCGCCTGGGCCGTGAGAGGCAGTTGGCGATTTACCAGGAATCCATTGGGTTCCAACCGGAATAACCATAGTTATTAAATGACCTTACCGGGGCGGATATCGATATCCGCCCCGGTAATCTTTGGGCAATTCTTGCAGCAATTAGATATTTCAAATAAAGATGTCCCCATATTGGAACACAATCGTGGGTTCCTTCCTGAATTATTCCCGGAACGATAAACGCTGGACCGGAAGAAATAAGAGGAGTTCAGGTATGAAAGAAAAAGGAAACATCTTTGTCCTTCCCGCCATCGGGTGGGTGCTGCTCTTTACCATTTTTCCCCTGCTCTATTCTCTCCGGGTCGCTCTTTCCCAGGTGGTTTTTGGGAGAATAACCGGTTGGGCTGGTCTTTCCAACTTCGCCCGGATGTTCGGTGATCACCGTTTCTGGCAAGTTCTACAATTCACTTTGTATTTCGTTGTTGCCAGCGTTACCATCACTGTCTTGCTTGGCTTGGGGCTGGCCCTGATTTTCAACCGGAAGATGCGCGGTCTCAAATTTTTCCGGGCGCTGCTTACCACCCCGCTTTTCGCGGCACCGGTAGCCATTGGTTACCTGGGTGTGATGTTATTCAACGAGAGGAGCGGCCCGATTAATGTCCTGTTGCGCACGCTCGGTCTTCCGGAGGGAGCATGGCTTTCCAACCCAGCGTGGGCGAGAGCCTCCGTCATCCTGGTCGATGTGTGGCAATGGACTCCGTTCGCTTTTATTATCATCCTTGCCGGATTGCAATCGCTCTCCGACGAAGTGTACGAAGCGGCGGCAATTGAATCCTCTTCCGGCTGGCAGATTTTCCGCCACGTTACCTTCCCCCTCATTCTCCCGGTAGTGGGCACGGTCACCATGCTTCGTATCGTGGATGCCTTCAGGGTCTTTGACATCCCCTTCGTTCTGACCGGAGGCGGACCGGGAGTAACCACCAGAACCCTCACCTACTACATTTACGTCCAGGGATTGAGTAATTTAGATATGGGTTACGCCAGTGCCATGGCTTATTTTCTCATGGCCATTACTCTCTTGGTCGGCATCTTCTTTTACCGCCAGAGCCGAGCTCTCTACCAATGAGGAGAGGAAAATGAAAAAGAAAAAACCGATTAAAATTGTGGATGTTTTTATTTGGCTGGTGATCGGCATCACGGTCTTATGGGTCATTACCCCCTTCTACTGGGCCCTGATCACCTCTTTTAAAAGACCGATCGATGTCTTCAGCCTGTCGGCGATTCCCTGGGTCCAATTTCAACCAACCATTAGCAACTGGCTTATGGAATTCACCTATCGCGGTCCGGAGATTTCCCGAGGCTTGACCAACAGCCTGGTCATCTCTTTGGGGGCTTCCGTCATCGCCATGGTTATGGGATCTCTGGCCGGATACGGTTTATCCCGTTTTCAGTACCGGCGGTGGAAAAATGAGAATATGGCCCTGTGGTTTCTTTCCCAACGGTTCCTCCCCCCCGCAGCCACGGTAATCCCTTTTTTCCTGATCTTGCGCGGTCTCAATATGTTGGATACCCGCACCGGTCTCATTTTGATCAACGCCACGTTCGCTATGCCTTTCGCCGTACTGATCATGCGGGATATGTTCAAGGAACTCCCGGTGGAACTGGAAGAAGCCGCCCTGGTCGACGGCTGCTCCCGGTGGTCCACTTTTCTGCGAATCGCCCTCCCCCTGGCCGCCCCAGCCTTGGTCGCCACAGGGATTATCTGTTTCGCCTTTGCCTGGAATGAATTTCTCTTCGCCTTGATCCTAACCTTCCGGGATGCCATTCCAATGCCTATCATCATTGCCGGTGCCCAACACACCCATGGAGTGCAATTCTGGTATGTCTCCACTCGCCTTCTTCTGGCCATCTTACCCCCCACGATATTGGCTCTGATGATCCAGAAGTATATCGTCCGGGGACTGACC
>DATIKP010000040.1 GCA_035477455.1 Atribacteraceae bacterium | reverse complement strand
CTCGCTGAAATGAGTTTTTGCAGCAAAATCAATTTTTACTCAATGCAGCAATGTGTACAAATGCATATTTCTTTGTTTTGAGCGGTCTCAGGCCGCTGATAGGGTCTTGAATCATTTTTGTCCCTCACCGTGTCAACCTGTTTAAAAAATCTGACCCAAGGAATCCCCGTGTTGACTTTCAAAAAGCGCTCGTCTATGATGGGAACGGTTTTATTCTCCATATCTTTTCGATTTCTCCATGGAAGGGCCTGAAACATGGAGGTTGCTCTTTAAACGAAACACGGAAACCCCTTCTGGAGTATGGTTTAGGTCCCAAGGGCATCGAGGGAAAGGTATGTTGATTAGGGAGCCGGGCCTGAAAAGACGCGAAGGTGGCGGAAGGGGACACCCCAGTACAGTCGATCGCCAGACCAGCCGATGTCCCGAACAAAATTTGGGCTTGCGAGGTAATTGGGTGCCTTCTCAGCGTGAGATGGGGACTGTATAGGTATGAATATGGAATGAGAAATAAGGACATTTGTCCTCCCAAAACGAGGTTAGACAGCTCCCGGGAAGCTCAGGTAAGCTATGAATAGCCGACGGGAGAGGACCAAGGAAAAGGAGGACGAAACATGGAAAATGCGGCACAAGAACGAATCCAGCTAAAAACGAGAGACAGCCAATTGTATGAGATATTTGTAAACCAGTTTGAGTTTTCTCCCAGGACGGCACAAGCCGCAATCAACACAGTGAAAGAGATATACGAACTTCACCGTTACGATCCGGACCGCATGTGTGAAGCCGGCCAGATAATCAGACAGGCTGTTTCCATAAAAGAAAATGTTCCGCAACGTTCACCCTTTTTGCTTCCTTCGGTTTCAAGAAAATGTCTCCTCTCATAGCGACATTTTCTCAGACCGTCCAGTCGCCCTGCGGGCTTCTTCCGTCCCGCCTGCTAAAAAGTTGATCTTCAATGCTGTAGGGGGGATGCCCAAGGTTTATGAAATAGCACGAAATCAAGAGTTTTTTAACCGGACAAAGGTCCTAAATGTAATATGGAGAAATTTAAGCGGGAGTCAAGAAAGATAAAATACGGACCTTCTGTATGTCAATGAGCAATCAAGAAAGGACGGGAACCTAAATGTATGACGAATGGATGGGACTGAGGAAGAGATTGTTGTTTAGAGCGCTCCCTGACCAATTTGGGGCCGAGATGGCGGCTATAAGGGATGGGTGGATAAATGATTTCAGGTCCGCCACTGAACACAGAAGGAAACAGCTCATCGCAATAGCGAAAGAATTGACCATAGACATAAAGTCTTACCTTTCAGCCTGGCATTTGCTGAAGAGGGGTGGCCCCCTTACAAAAGCTGTCCTGGATCAAGATTTCAACGACAATATGATGCTCCTCAAAAAGTGGGGAGCCTCGGATGAGATCCTGTACATAGAAAACGAGGTAGACAGTCTTGAGAAAAGCAGCCTGATCCGACTTTCCGAAATGTCTGACGAAGGCCGCATAAACACCAGATGGGGTAATGACTATGCCACGGGCCTAACTCACGCCCTCCGCCGTGGGGCAGTGCTGGTGACTACCAATCCCCCTCTGATAAACATTGCCAGAAAAAGCCATCCCGAGGTGTGGGATCCGGTGCGCGATAAATTGAAGGCCGAACATCCAGATTATGACACCGAGCAACTTTGTTCGCTTATGACAATGCACGTGGTTTTAGCCAACTGCAGGGAGATAAGGCCTATCTATGAGACCACCGGCGGAGAATACGGCTATGTCAGCTTACAGGTCAACCCGAAGAACTATACGGATGCCAATAGTATGGCACTTGAGGCTGAAACGCTCTATGTCCAACTAAAAGATCAACTTGAAGGAACGCCCAACGTTGTATTCAAGGTACCCGCTACAAAGGCCGGTTTAGAAGTAGTAAGGAGATTAACCATCCAGGGGATCGGCGTCAATGTCACGGTGAACTTTGCCGTAGCCCAGGAAATGGCCTTTGGCGATATAATTGAGAAAGGGAAGGCTAAAGTGTCTTTCCTTACTCTTATGAGTGGAAGGCTTGACGATCCTATAAAAAACGAATTGATCAGTTTAGGAGCGGAGGATGCAGCCGAGGTTGCCAAATGGGGTGGAATTGCGGTAGCAAGGAGGGTGTATGACATACTTTACAGACAGAAGAAGTATAAAAAATCCTTCCTGCTCCAAGCATCCCTGCGAGGTCCGTGGCATATCGACGAGCTGGTGACCGATGAAGAAAAAAGGATATTTATAACCGTGTTCCCGGATATCGCCGGGGAATACGACAGCTTGCCCAGGGATATAAGACCAAGGATGAAGGATAATGTGCCCACCGACGTGCTTGAGAAGCTAAACAGGAGCAATATATTCAGACAGGCCTATCAGGTCGACGGCTTGGAGGTAGAAGAATTTGATAATTATCTTCCGGTGGACGTTACGCTCCAGGCTTTTGGCAAAGCATACGATGAATTCCTGGAGTATTTAAGGTAAATCAAAAATTTTTGAATGGAGTGATGAATATGTTTAAGTTTGCCGCCAATTTGACTATGCTGTTTACGGAGTTGCCGTTTTTAGAGCGCTTTAAGGCCGCCAGGGAGACGGGCTTCAAGTCGGTTGAGTTCCTATTTCCGTATGACTATGTTACTCATGATATTCAGCGCTTGTTGGATGAGAATGGGCTTAATATGGTATTGTTCAACCTGCCCGCCGGAAATTGGGGTAGCGGCGAGCGGGGCATCACCAACAACCCGAGGAAAACGGAGGAATTTAGGCGAGGAGTTGAGGAGGCTATAGTCTGGGCGCAGGCACTTAAGGTGCCGCGTATAAACTGTTTGGCAGGCAAGACCTTGTCGGATATTTCCTCGGATGAGCAATGGGATACACTGAAGGATAATATCCGTTACGCTGCCGATGTCTTACACGAAAATGGGCTGGAGCTGTTGCTCGAGTTTATCAACCATTATGATGTGCCCGGCTTTATGCTCAACACTTCAAAGCAGGCGTTGAAAATGATAGACGAGGTTGGAAAGCCCAACGTATACCTGCAGTACGACATTTACCACGCCCAAAAAGAAGAAGGAAACCTGGCCGGTATAATGCGCGAGCATATTGCCAGGATCAAGCATATCCAGATCGCCGACAATCCGGGGCGACACCAGCCGGGAACGGGCGAAATCAATTATCGGTTCCTGTTGAATGAATTGGACAAATTAGGATATGAAGGTTACGTGTCGCTTGAATACATCCCTAAGCCTGATACTTGGAAATCGTTAGAGTGGGTGGCTACCCACGGCTTTAGCCTGTGAATAATTTTAATATCGATTGGAGGAACAGTATATGGACAAAAAAATAGGATTTATAGGCTTGGGCATAATGGGCAAACCCATGGCCAAAAATCTGCTCAAAGCCGGATATTCCCTGGTTGTGCACGATATCAATGCCGGGGCGGCTGAAGAATTGTCGGCCGCCGGTGCCGAGAAAGCCAAGTCTGGCAAGGAAGTGGCAGAAAAGTGCGGGATCGTCATAACTATGCTTCCCAATTCGCCTCAGGTCAGGGAAGTTGTGCTGGGCAAGGACGGCATTTTGGAGGGGGCGAGGGAAGGCAGCATACTGGTCGATATGAGCTCGATAGCTCCCCTGGTCTCCAGGGAGCTATTCGGCCGGGCCAAAAAGCAGGGCGTGATAATGCTGGATGCCCCGGTGAGCGGCGGAGAACCCAAGGCCATAAACGCCACTCTTTCGATTATGGTTGGCGGCCCGTTGGAAGCTTTTGAAAAGGTAAAGGATATCTTGCTGAAGATGGGTTCATCAGCCGTGCTGGTGGGGGATACGGGTAGCGGGAACGTTGCCAAGCTGGCCAACCAAATAATTGTGGCGCTAAACATTGCAGCCATGTCCGAGGCGATGGTGCTGGCCAGCAAGGCGGGGGTAGACCCTGAAAAGGTTTACCAGGCCATAAGGGGAGGACTTGCCGGCAGTACCGTTTTGGATGCAAAAGCTCCCATGGTTATGCAGAGAAACTTTAACCCGGGATTTAGAATTGAATTGCACATCAAGGACTTGATGAACGCCCTAGACACCGCCCATGAGGCAGGAGTGCCGCTGCCATTGACCGCACAGATCATGGAGATAATGCAGGCGCTTAAGGTTGATGGCAAGGCTGGAAACGATCATGGGGGAATAATACAGTTCTACGAGAAATTAGCCAAGGTTGAGGTTAAGAAATCATGATATGATGGCGAATAAGAGTATGATTGCGTACTCCGGAGCAAATCGCCCGGTGTTCCGGCCGAAGCCGGCCGCCTCCGGGTTTATGAGCAGCGTACGCTATCCATGCACAAAATTAAAGAAGTCCTGCGCTTAAAGTATGATGGGGGGGTTAAGGGTAAGGAACCACCCGAAACTACCCGATTTTCCAAAGCACGGTAGCCGACTATCTCAGGAAGGCTCAAGGCAGCCGGGTTAAGTCGGCCGGAAGCGGTAAGGCAGGCCGATACCCTGATTGAGGAAAGGCTCTTTCCCGCCAAACCTATTTCCCGTGCGCCAAAACACCCGGAACCGGACTACGAATACCCCTACCATGAGCTGCGGCCTACCGCGCAAATGCAAGCTGACCTTGCTCCCGGTGTGGCTTTCGTACCAGGACAGCCTCCGGACGGCTGCCAGTGTTCCCCGCTTTGTGACACTACCGGCATGGAAGGTGGACTCGATTATTGCCTCTTCAATTTCACTACGCCAACCACCGTTGCCTCACATAAAAACCTTAACGAAACAGATACGTTGCCTCATGAGAAATTCTATACCAAAATGGGTTTCTTT